>WHUB01000079.1:0-344 GCA_009377395.1 Actinophytocola sp.
CCGAGCCGCTCCCGCTCGGACAGCGTGCTGAAACTGACCTCGACGGCGCCGACTCCCGCCACCGAGGTCGCCGCCGTGGTGATGTCGGCGCGCAGCCGCTCCCGCATCGGGCAGGCCGGGGTGGTCAGCGCGACCTCGACGCTGACCTTGCCGCCCCGGCTCGCCCGCGCCTCCCGCAGCATGCCCAGCTCGCCGAGGCCGCGATGGATCTCCGGGTCCTCCACGGCGGCGACGGCGTCCCAGAGCGCCTGCTCGTCGACGTCGCTGGCCTTGATCCTGGTCAGCATGCTCATGTTCGGTGCTCCTCGTCGATCCGGTAGCCCCGCCGGGTCGGGGCGAGCGGG
>WHUB01000079.1:354-11005 GCA_009377395.1 Actinophytocola sp.
GTCCGGATGGGACAGTTCCACCATGCCGGACACCCAGCGGCTGCCCTCGCCGGGATGCAGCCGCCACCGTCCCATGTGGTGCGACAGCGCGCACACGCCCGGCCGGATGCCCTCGGTGACCCACACCCGCGCCACGAAGTAGCCGATCTCGGTGCTGATCCGCACCAGGTCGTCGGTGCGGACACCGTGGCGGGCGGCGTCGGTGGAGTTCAGCCACAGCGGGTGGGTGTTGGAGATCTCGTTGAGGTACTTGGCGTTTCCGGAGCGGGTGTGGATCAGCGTCGGCAGCCGGAACGTCGGCACCAGCACCAGCTCACCGGCGTCGAGGTCGATCTCGCTGCGGGCGACGTGCGAGCGGATGTAGCCGGGCGTGGCGTGCTCGGCCTGGTCCCAGTCGCGCATCGCGGTGGCGTACACCTCCAGCTTGCGCGACGGCGTCGGCCAGCCGAAGGTCACGTCGCCGTCCTCGTGGCGCACGCCCACCGCACCGGCCTCGCCGAACACCGGCGCCACCGAGTCCAGCGTGACCGGCTTGCGCACCACACCCTGCTCGTCGACCTCGGTGTCGGCCAGCTCGTCCTCGGTGAGCTTCCGCTCGTCCACCCGGTAGACATCGGTGTCGACCTCAACCACGCCGTAGCGGCGCATGTACTCCAGCGGCGTCATGCCCTGCTCGGCGGCCTTGCGCGGCAGGCCGGGGACGCTGTTCTCGAACATCCACCGGTAGTAGTCGTCGGTCGTCATCTTCTCGCCGGAGCGGTACGGCGACTCGAAGTGCTTCGTGATCCCGAGCGCGCCGTCCGGGTCGATCCGCCACGACAGCTCGAACCAGAACTCGTTCTCCTCCCACACCTCGCCGGGGTTGGCGTCGCGGGTGTCGGTGTAGTCCTGGCCCAGCTTCTCCATCGCCACCCGGCGCACCGGCTGCCGGAAGCCGAGCCACTTGCCGGCGTGCGTCTCGTACGAGTGGGTGTCGTGCCGCTCGCTGGAATGGCCCATCGGCAGCACGTAGTCGGCGAACTCGGCGGTCTCCGACCAGGTCGGCGTCAGCGCGACGTGCAGCCCGACCTTCTCCTCGTCGGTCAGCGTCTCGATCCAGGTGAAGCCGTCCGGGTTGGTGCCACCGCGCCCGCCGATGCTGCCGGTCAGCGCGAGCACGAACCACAACGCCCGCGCCACCTGCCAGCCGCCGAGGTTGCCGGCCGCCGCCGCCCGCCAGATGTGCGCCGACAGCCTGCCGTCGCAGTCGGCCACGATCTCGGCGATCTCGGCGATCCGCCCGGCCGGCACCTGCGCCTCCTCGGCGGCGAACTCGAAGGTGAACCCGGCGTATTCGGCCGTGATGCGGTCGAGGAACGTCTCGAAATCCTGCGGCGCGTCCGGGTGCAGCTCGGCGAGGTAGGTCTGCCAGTTGAACCAGCGACGCAGGAACGGCTCGTCGATTCGGCGGGTGCGCAGCAGGTAGGAGGCGACGGCGAGCAGGATCGCGGCCTCGCTGCCGGGCCACGGCGCCAGCCAGGAGTCGGCGTGCGACGCGGTGTTGGACATGCGCGGGTCCAGCACGATCAGCTTCGCGCCGGACTGCTTGCCCTCCATGATCCGCTGCGCGTGGGGGTTGAAGTAGTGCCCGGTCTCCAGGTGGCTGGACAGCAGCAGGATCACCTTGGCGTTGGCGTGGTCGGCGGACGGCCGGTCGAAGCCGGTCCACATCGACATGCCGAGCCGCGCCCCGGCCGAGCAGATGTTGGTGTGGGTGTTGTGGCCGTCGACGCCCCAGGTGTTGAGCACCCGCTCGGTGAAGCCGTCCTCGCCGGGCCGTCCGACGTGGTACATGACGTCCTCGTGGCGGCCCTCGGTGATCGCGGCGCCGACCCTGGCGGCGATGTCGTCCAGCGCCTCGTCCCAGCTCACCCTCTCCCACTGGCCCTCGCCGCGCTTGCCGGTGCGCCGCAGCGGGTACAGGATCCGCTCCGGGTCGTCGAGCTGGTTGACGGTGGCCGGCCCCTTCGCGCAGTTGCGGCCGCGCGATCCGGGGTGAGCGGGGTTGCCCTCCAGCTTCTTGACGGACAGGTCGTCCTTGTCGACGTAGGCCAGCAGGCCGCAGGCGCTCTCGCAGTTGAAGCAGGTGGTGGGGATCAGCATGTAGGAGCGCGGCACCTTGCGCGGGTGTGCCTTCGCGTCGTACTCGACGTGGTCGTCCCAGCTCGACACCGGCGGGAAGTTGCGGAGGTGCTCGTGGGTGCGTGCGCCTGGCAGGTCCGGTTCTACGCTCATCGTGATCCTTTCAGGACAGTGGGACGTCTTGGCCGGCGCGGACGAACACGCTCTCGTAGACCAGCAGCGCGGCCTGCACCAGCAGGCCCGCGACCGCCGCGACCAGCAGGGATCCGGCGGCCCACCCCGCTCCGGCGACAGCGGCGGCGAGCGCGGCGAGACCGATGCCGCCGGTCCAGAACAGCCGGGCGTAGCGGCCGTGGGTGACCATGTGCGCGGCCGTCGCCGCCTGTCGGCTGGTGTGTCGCCCGAGGAACTCGAACAGCACCATCAGCAGGTGGCCGAGCGTGCCCAGCGTCAGCGCGGCGAGCAGGAAGGCGGCCGCGTCGGTGCCGACGCTTGCCAGCGCCAGCGCGCCCGCGCCGACCATGACGGCCTGCACGATCAGGTGCCAGAACAGCAGCGGCGACTGCCACAGGTCGCGGCCCTCCGCCTGGCCGAACAGGAATCCGGTATAGCCCGCCGTCATCGCCGCCGCGAGCAGCGCGGGCACCGCGAGCCAGTCGTAGACGACGTCCGGCGCGCCGAACACCCCGGCGGCGAGCCAGGCGGTGAACAACGCCGCCCCAGCCCCGAGCACGACCGCGCCCCAGAACATCCACGACCGCGGGTTGGGTTTGAGCAGGATGTAGAGGAAACGCTCCGGGCGCTTCAAGTCCCACACCAGCAGCGCGCCGGTGATGCCGATGCCCGCCACACCGAGGGCGGGGGCCACGATGTCGCCGACACCGCCGAGGTCGATGCCGAGCAGGTGCGCCAGCGTGGCCAGCAGCATCGCGCCCGCGCCGACCGCCTTGGTCCACAGGTATGTCGTGACCCGCCAGCCCCACGGCCGGGGGTGGGCGGTGTTGAGCGTGGTGCGCGCCTTGCTGACCGGATCGGTCGGCAGGTCACGGGAGACCTCGCGGCGATGCTCGTCCGGGCGCGCCCAGATGTAGGAGTCGCCGGTCGGCGCGGCGGTCGGGTCCAGCACCGCCCGGTCGGCGCCTAGATAGAAGACGTTGGGGCCGGTGTTCTGCTCCGGCGCGCGCACCTGCACCGGGTTCTCGTTGACCAGCTTGGCGATTCCGCTCTCCGGGTCGTCGAGGTCGCCGACCCAGATCGAGTGGGTGGGGCAGATGACCACGCAGGCCGGTTCGAGTCCCTCGTCGACGCGGTGGGCGCAGAAGTTGCACTTGGCCGCGGTGTTGGTGTCGGCGTCGATGTAGATCGCGTCGTACGGGCAGCCCTGCATGCACGCCTTGCAGCCGATGCAGCGCTCGTTGTCGAAGTCGACGATGCCGTCGTCGCGCTTGAACAGCGCCTGCGTCGGGCAGATCGTCACACAGGGCGCGTCGGTGCAGTGGTTGCAGCGCATCACGCCGAAGTCGCGGGTGGTGGCGGGAAACTCGCCGGACTCCACGTACTTCACCCAGGTGCGGAACTGGCCGACCGGCACCTCGTGCTCGGTCTTGCACGCCACGGTGCAGGCGTGGCAGCCGATGCAGGTGTTCTGGTCGATGGCGAAGCCATACCGCATGCGCGACCTCCAAGACGACTCACTGTGACCGTAAATGCGCAGGCAGCGGCGCGGTACCAACCTTGGCTTTGGGAGGTCCAAAGAGTGACTTGGGAGCGGTAGGATGATCGTGTGCCGCTACCGCCGCGAGTGCCGGAGCTGGGCGCGCTGGACCTGTTGCTCAGCGTCGCCCGGCTGGGCAGCCTGGGTAAGGCCGCGCGCGAGCGCGGCATCTCGCAGCCCGCTGCGGCCTCGCGGATCCGCACCATGGAGCGGCTGATCGGGGTGCCGCTGATCGTCCGGTCGAACACCGGCTCGCGGCTGACCGACAAGGGCGCGATGATCGCCGACTGGGCGCGCCGGGTGGTCGACGCGGCCGGTGAACTGGATGCCGGTATCGACGCGCTACGCAACGAGCAGGCCAGCCGGGTGCGGCTCGCGTGCAGCATGACGATCGCGGAGTACCTGCTGCCGAAGTGGCTGTCCGAGCTGCGGCGGCGGCTGCCGTCGGCGACCATCGGCCTGCAAGTGATCAACTCGGTGCAGGTCGCCGAGAAGGTGCGGAGCGGCGAGGCGGACCTCGGCTTCGTGGAGGGCGCCGAGGTGAGCGAGGGGCTGGAGTCGCATGTGGTCGCCACCGACGAGCTGCTCCTGGTGGTGCCGCACACCCACGTCTGGGCGAACCGGCCCGACCCGGTCGGCGCGGGTGAACTCGCGGCGACACCGTTGATCAGCCGCGAGCCCGGCTCCGGCACGCGCTACGTGCTCGACCACGAGCTGGAGCGGCTCGGGTTCGACGAGGCCGACCGTCCGGAGCCGATCATGGAGCTGTCCTCGACCACCGCGATCAAGGCGGCGGTCGAGGCGGGCATCGGCCCGGCCGTGCTCAGCTCGCTGGTGCTCGCCGAGGACGTCGCGGCGGGCAAGCTCGTCGTGGTGCCGACCTCGGGCCTCGACCTGCGCCGCACGCTGCGGCTGGTGCTGCGGTCGGGGGAGCGGCTCGCACCGGTGATGCGCGACGTCGTGGCCGCAACCCGCCAGCTACGCCAGCTCGCCTAGCGCTCAGCCGTCGCGCTCCTGCTGGGTCTCGGTGACCGCTTCGTGCAGCTCTTCGATGTGCAGGTGCTCGATGTGCTCGATGCCGAGGTCGTGAGCCTCGCTGGCGAGTTCGGACCTGCCCATCGGAGTCTGGTCGATGTCAGTTGTCATAGCGCCCTCCTTCCGGTCGCTACCCCAGGGATAGCCAGCGGCGGTCGCACTCATGCATCTCGGTGGGAATACTCGGTGGCATGGCACGGCTGGAGCGGTACCGCGCGAAGCGGGACTTCGCGGTCACCCCCGAGCCCGAGGGCGAGGTCGCGCCGTCCGGCAGCGGTCGGTTCGTGGTGCAGCGGCACCGAGCCCGGCGACTGCACTACGACCTGCGGCTCGACGTCGATGGCGTGCTGGTCAGCTGGGCGGTGCCGAAGGGACCGACGCTGGATCCGAAGGCGCGCCACCTCGCCATGCACGTCGAGGACCACCCGATGGAGTACCTGGACTTCGAGGGCGTCATCCCGAAGGGGGCCTACGGCGGCGGCGACGTGATCGTCTGGGACCGGGGGAGCTGGCGGCCGGTGCGCACGGACGACCCCGCCACGGCGATCCGCGAAGGCGAGCTGCACTTCGACCTCACCGGCGAGAAGCTGGCGGGCCGGTTCGTGCTGATCCGCCGGGGAAGCGACGGCGACCGCGACCAATGGCTGCTGCTGCACAAGAACGACGAGCACGCCGTCGCAGGCTGGGATCCCGAGGACCACCCCGTCTCGGTCAAGAGCGGGCGAACCAACGAGGAGGTGGCCGCGCGGCCGGACGCCCTCTGGCGCAGCGACGTGCCCGCCGCCGAGGCGGAGCAGCGGCTGTCGCCGTCGCCCGAGCAGACCTGGGATCCGCCGAGCGACGACGAGCTGGCCGCGCTGACCGAGCTCGGCTCCGGTGGCCGGTGGCGGGTCGGCGGCCGCGAGGTGAAGCTGACGAACCTCGACAAGGTCCTGTTCCCCGCCACCGAGCAGGAGCCGCCGGTCACGAAGCGCGACTTCGTCCGCTACCACGCCACGATCGCGCCGTACCTGCTGCCGTACCTGGCGGGACGGCCGGTCAACGTCCATCGCTATCCCGACGGCGTCGACAAGCCCGGGTTTTGGCAGAAGGAGGTGCCGGACCACGCGCCGGAGTGGCTCACCACCTGGCACAACCCGGACGCGGCCGAGGACGAGACGCGGCGCTACGCGGTGGTCGACAGCGTGCCCGCGCTGGTGTGGCTGGCCAACTACGCCGCGATCGAGCTGCACCCGTGGACGTCCCGGCTGCCCGACACCGGCCAGCCGAGCTGGGCGCTGATCGACATCGACCCCGGCGAGGAGACCGGCTTCGACGACGTGCTCGGGTACGCCCGGCTGTACCGCACCGCGCTCGACCATTTCGGCCTCGCCGGAGCGCCGAAGGTCACCGGCCAGCGCGGCCTGCAGATCTGGGTGCCGATCCGGGCCGGATACAGCTTCGACGACACCCGGCGGTGGGTGCACCGGCTCTCCCGCGCGATCGGCAAGACGAAGCCGGATCTGGTGAGCTGGGAGTGGGAGAAGAGCAAGCGCGGCGGGCTGGTCCGGCTGGACTACACCCAGAACGCGCGCAACAAGACCCTGGTCGCCCCGTTCAGCGCGCGCCCAGCGCCGGGCGCCCCGGTCTCGGTCCCGATCACCTGGGAGGAGCTGGACGACCCCGGACTGCGCCCGGATCGCTGGACCATCCGCGCGGTCGCCGACCGGCTCGCCGAGGTCGGCGACCCGCTGGCCGCGCTCATCGGCACGCTCCAGGAGCTGCCGCGGTTGTAGCGCCCGGTCACTCGCGGGCGGCTGCGCGGTCGCCGTAGAGGTTGAGCTGACGGTCCACGCCGGTGATCCGCAGCGGCCGGCTGACGTGCCGGTTCGCGCTGACGATCCGCAGCTCCGTGCCGGTGGTCTCTGCGCGCCGCTGGACGTTGACGAGGGCGTTGACGCCGGCGCTGTCGAGGAACGACACCGCGCTGAGGTCGGCGATCAGGACGCCGGGCGCGGGTGGTTCGAGGGCGCCGGACAGTGCCAACTCGAGCTGACGATGGGTGGCCAGATCGATCTCGCCCGCGGTGTCCACCAGGACGACATCGCGATCGAGCGGCCGCACCGCGACGTCGATGGATGCGGTGCTCGGGGAGAGTCCATGATCGACGTGCGTCATCGGTCTCGCCTCATTCATCGACGTGGGAAGGGGGCGGTGTTCTCCTTTCACCACCACCGTAGGCACGGAGAGCGAGCCTGTCACGGCGAGTGGATGATCTCGCTGACCTCGGCGACGCGGTGCCAGGCATCGGTGCGGGGCCCGTTCACCACCAGGGTGGTGCTGCCGCCCACCCGGCGTGCCGCCTGGGCGGTCTGCTGGATTGCGTCGCGGGCGTGCTCGGTGTCCCGGCTGAGACCGGTGAGGTCGATGGTCATCGGGGCGACGCCGCCGCAGCTCGCGGCGAGCAGCTCGCGCGCGAGGGCGGCCTCGCACCCGGCGGAGACCGTGCCGGTGACCTTTGCGACGACGTGACCGTCGGTGAACTGCCGCCGCAACTGGAACTGATCTCGGCAGGCGGCCGCCGCGGCACCCGGTTCCGGCTGCTCCTCCGGCCGCGCGGTGAGCGTCACCACGGTGCCGTACGAACTCCGCACGATCCATACGGTGTCGCCGCACTCCTGCATCATCAGGATGCCCCGGCCGCGGTACCCGCCCGGCTGCGCCGGACGCCAGCTTCCCTGGTCGGCGACGGCGATGCGGATGGTGCCATCGGGCAGCACCTGGCCCCTGATGTGCACCGGGCCGGGCTCGGTGTCCGCGTAGGCATGCTCGATGGCGTTGCTGATCGCCTCGTTGGCCGCCAGCAGCACGGTCTCGACGCGCTCGGTGCCGCACCCGCTGTCCCGGAGCCAGCGCGCCAGCCGCGAGCGCAGTGAGATCAGTTGTTCGGGCTCTGCCCGCTCATCGGCCACGAAGGGTCGTAGCGGCTCAGAGCGGTCGGCTGAGGTCAACCCACTTCTCCGTAATATCACGCGCTTCTACAACGGACTGACCGTGTCGAGGGTAGGTCCGTGTGCTGTGGAATACCGCACCCGCCCGGCCCTGAAACCCGTCGAGCGGAGACGTTCCTAACCGGCAAGGGCCTCGGCGCGGTCGTTGTGGAGGCGGAGATCGTCCTGCAACCCCATGAGCTCGATGGGGCGCAGCGTAGCGGTGCTCGCCGCGACGATGCGCAGGTCGATGTGGTCGCCGCACTCCTTGTGGGCCCGCACGATCAGGGCGAGCCCGGCCGACGACAGGAAGGTGACGCCGGTGAGGTCGAGCACAAGCCGCCGCGGCGATCGCGCGATGGCCTGCTGCACCGCCTTGTCGAGACGCGGCGCAGTCAGCATGTCGATTTCACCGGTGACCTCGACGACGATCGCGTCGGACACAGCCTCGGTGCGAACCTGAAGAAGATTGTTCTGCGCAGGTTCATCTGTTTGTTCGGCCACTCGTCCGATTGTGTCGCCGAAGTGTCGCCCTCGCAATCTGACGTGGCTATGATCTGCTGGTGCCCGCGGGTCGAGGTTCCGAAGAGCGGTTGCGCCGTATCGAAGCGGTGACCGACACCGCGCTGGCTCACGTCGACACGACGGAGGGCTTGCTCCGGGAGTTGCTGGGGCGCATCCGGGAGCTGTTCGACGCGGACACCGCCGTGGTGCTGATGCGTGACCTGGACGCGGGCGCGCTCGTGCCGACGGCGTCCGTTGGTCTCGACAACGAGCCGCGGATGGACGTCCGCGTGCCGGTGGGTGAGGGCTTCGCCGGTGCGATCGCGGCGCAGAAACGCGCGATCGCGCTCGACCAGGTGGACGAGACCACGGTCGTCAACCCGGAGTTGCTCCGCCAAGGTCTGAAGTCGTTGCTCGGCGTGCCCATGCTGGCCGAGGGCCACGTAGTGGGGGTGCTGCACATCGGTTCGCTGACCCAGCGGCGGTTCAGCGACGACGACGTCCATCTGTTGCAGGTCGCGGCCGACCGCATCGCGCTGGCCACGCAGGCCACGCTCAACCGCACCGAGCGGGCGGCGGCGACCGCGTTGCAGCGCAGCCTGATGCCGCCGGAGTTGCCTGCGGTGGCCGGTATCGACCTGGCCGCTCGCTACATCCCCGGCGGTGACGCCGGCGTCGGCGGCGACTGGTATGACCTGTTCACGCTGCCGTCGGGACAGCTCGGCATGGTCATCGGCGATGTCGTCGGCAGCGGCTTGCGCGCCGCCGTGATCATGGGACGGCTACGCAGCGCGCTGCGCGCCTACGCGCTGGAGACCTCGGATCCCGCCGTCGTACTCGACCTGCTCGACCGCAAGGTGAGCCACTTCGAACCCAACGCCATGGCCACGGTCAGCTACGCCGTGTTCGACCCGGCGACCGCGGCGCTCGACGTCTCGCTCGCCGGGCATCCGCCGCCGGTGTACGCCTGCCGCGACCAGCCGGCTGTGTTGCTCGACGCCGAGCCCGACCTGCCGATCGGCACGCACCTGCCCGCCAGGAAACGGCGCAGCTGGCGGCTCGAGGTGAAACCCGGCACGGTGATGTGCTTCTACACCGACGGACTCGTGGAACGCCGGGACACCTCCGTCGACAAGGGGTTGCGCCTGCTCTGCGGCGCCGTCCACTCCACCGACTCGGCCGAGGCCGCCTGCGCCGACATCCTGGACGCCCTGCTCACCGGGAACAACCCGATCGACGACATCGCCGTCGCGGTGCTGCACCGGGAGTGACGCTCAGGTGTGCCGCCCGCTGAGGGCGTCCCGGATCTTGTCGATGAACGCGACTCCCGGCGCGAGGACCAGGTTGGCCGGTGGCGTGCTGGGGGAGGCCGGGTGCGGCCGCGTCGGCGCCACCTTCTTGGCGTTCTCCACCTTCTCGCCGAGGTCGCGAAGCTCGTCCTCGGTGCAGGCCCGTTGCAGTTCCGGCAGTAGGTTGCTCTCCTCGTCCTGCACGTGCTCGCGGACGTCCCGGATGAGCTCACGGAGCAGCTTGTCGAAGTCGGTGTCGGTGGCGGCCATCGACTCCAGCCGCTTCATGATCTTCTCGGCCTCGCCGTGCTCCTCGATCTCCTTGTCGGCGAGCTGATCGCCGCCGCTGAGGTATTTGCGGACGGCCGGGTACATGAACTGCTTCTCGGCGACCGAGTGCCGCACGAGCTCGGCGATGACATGGTCGGCGAGGTTGCGGCGGTATTCGGCGTCACCCGAGCCGCTTTCCAGCTCGCCGAACGCCTGCTCCACCTCGCGGTGGTCGTGCTCGATCACGGAGACCAGATCGGTCCGGTGCGTGGTGGCCACGTCTCCTCCTCGGTTGGTTCCTGCTTTCGCAAGGAATACCCGGCCCGGATGTCCGGAAACGACCGCGTTGTCGCCTGTGGTTGGCGGCCTGCGCCGCTGGGTATGTCACCAGCACGACCCGCTGTGCGCCGACGCCTGAGGAGGTCTGTCGTGGTGGATACCGCCGCGCGGATGGCCGAGCAGGCCGACACCCTGAACCACCCCTACGACCTCGACCGGCTGCTGTCGCGGCTGTCCTCGGCGCAGGTCGTGATGATCGGGGAGGCGTCGCACGGCACGTCGGAGTTCTACCGGTGGCGAGCGGAGCTGACCGAACGACTGATCGCCGAGCAGGGCTTCGGCTTCGTCGCGGTGGAGGGCGACTGGCCGGACTGCCATCGGCTGCACTGCTGCGTGCGGAGCGCGGCCGGTGCGCCCAACGACCCGGCGGCGGTGCTGTGGGGCTTCCGGCGCTGGCCGCGCTGGATGTG
>WHUB01000079.1:11015-17458 GCA_009377395.1 Actinophytocola sp.
CTGGAGGATCCGCAGGCGTACGCCTACGCGACCCGGCTGGTGCCCGAGGACTGCGAGGGGGAGGTGGTGTGGCTGCTCAGCGCGCTCGCCGAGCGGGGCTCACGCAGCGCGGCCGGGCTGGACGAGGAGTTCGTCGCGCGGCAGAACGCCGAGGTGGTCGCGGGCGCCGAGCGGTACTACCGGGAGATGGTCCGGGGTGGACCGGAGTCGTGGAACGTCCGCGACCGGCACATGATGGCCACCCTGCACCGGCTGTTCCAGGCGTACCCGAGCGGCGCCAAGGGCGTGGTGTGGGCGCACAACACGCATGTCGGTGACGCCAGGGCGACCGACATGGCGGCCGCGGGCATGGTCAACATCGGTCAGCTCGCCAGGGATGAGCTGGGCGACGACCAGATCGCGCTCGTCGGCCTCGGCGGCTACCAGGGCAGCGTGGTCGCGTCGGAGTTCTGGGGCGGCCCGGTCGAGCGCATGACGGTGCCGGCGGCGCGCGGCGGCAGCATCGAGGAGGCGATGCACCGGGCCGTCCCCGGCGAGGACGCGCTGTGGGTGTTCGGCGACGTCGCCGACGACGACTGGGCCGGTCAGGTGTGGGACCACCGCGCGATCGGCGTGGTGTATCACCCGGAGCGCGAGCATCGCGGCAACTACGTCCCCACCGTGCTCAACCGCCGCTACGACGCCTTCATCCACTGCGACGCCACCACCGCGCTGGCGCCGCTGCACCCGATCGAACCGGCACGTGGCGAGGCGGAGACCTACCCCGTCGGCCTGTGAACGAACCCGAGAGGAGACATCGTGAAAGCGCTGACATGGCACGGCACCGGCGACGTTCGCGTCGAGCAGTGCCCCGATCCGAGCATCAAGGAACCGACCGACGCGATCGTGCGCATGACCTCGACCGCGATCTGCGGCTCCGATCTGCACCTCTACGACGTGCTCGGCATGTACCTGACGCCGGGCGACATCCTCGGCCACGAACCCATGGGCGTCGTCCAGGAGGTCGGGCCCGAGGTCAGCCACATCAAGCCCGGCGACCGGGTGGTGGTGCCGTTCAACATCTCCTGCGGCCGCTGCTGGATGTGTCGGCGCGGCTACATGGCGCAGTGCGAGACAACCCAGGTGCGCGAGCAGGGCAAGGGCGCGGCGCTGTTCGGCTACACCTCGCTGTACGGCTCGGTGCCCGGCGCGCAGGCGGAGTACCTGCGGGTGCCGCAGGCGCAGTTCGGTCCTATCCCGGTGCCGGACGGGCCGCCGGACGAGCGGTTCCTGTTCCTGTCCGACATCCTGCCGACGGCATGGCAGGCGGTGCGCTACGCCGACGTCGGTGAAGGCAGCAGCTGCGCGGTGATCGGGCTCGGTCCGGTCGGCCAGTTCTGCACCCGCGTCGCCCGCTACCTGGGGGCCGAGCGCGTCATCGGCGTCGACAGCGTGCCGGAACGGCTCGCGATGGCGCGCAGGCACGGCGTCGACGTCATCGACACCGCCCAGACCAGCGACGTCCCGGGCGCGATCGCGGACCTCACCGACGGCCGGGGCGCCGACGGCGTGGTCGACGCGGTCGGCATGGAGGCGCACGGATCGCCGTTCCAGGAGCTGGCGCAGAGGGTGGCGGGCAAGCTGCCGGGCGCGGTCGCGCGGCAGGCGATGGCGCGGTTCGGCGTCGACCGGATGGCGGCGATGATGACCGCCTTCGGCTCGGTGCGCCGGGCGGGCACCGTCTCGCTGATCGGCGTCTACGGCGGCCAGGCCGATCCGATGCCGATGCTCGACCTGTTCGACAAGGGCGTCACGCTGCGGATGGGTCAGGCGCACGTCAAGCGGTGGATCGACGAGATCATGCCCGCCGTGTCCGGTGAGGCCGACCCGCTCGGCACCGAGGACCTGACCACGCACGCGCTGCCGCTCGACGAGGCGCCGCGCGGCTACGAGATCTTCAAGCACAAGAAGGAAGACTGCATCAAGGTCGTGCTGAAGCCGTAGTGCTCGAGACCGGGCTATGCCGCGTCGACGTCGACGAGGCTCAGGCCGTCGGGGCAATGGGCGCAGCCGGGAACGCCCGGTGTCGACGACTACGAGGACCGCTACGTGCTTCTCACGTCATCGATACGGGACCGCATTTCCTTCGCGTCAGAGTCGCTGAGCGAGCCGTCAAGCGCCAGCAGCAGCTCGACCTCGCCGGTCTCCAGGTTCGCGAGATAGGCGTCCAGCGCTTCCTGAACGAGGATTGAGAAACCACGGATACCGCGACGCTGCGCTACCGCGCTGAGCGCCCGGTGCTGATGGTCGGAGATATCGACCGTCGTCCGCATGTATGCATGCTAGCGGTCGGCGAAGCCGTAGCGCTCCCATGTTTCGACAGCCCCGGCGAGGTCAATCCTGCGGAGACAGCGACAGACCGATGCCGCCCGATGGGAGGTCGCCATGACGGAGGGCAAGGACCCCGGTACGCCACCGCAGGACACCGGCCTGCCCGACGACGTCGAGACCGATCCGGCCGCGCTGAACAGCAGCGAGGACCTCGACGAGGACCGGCTCAAGGTCGATCCGCTCGAATCCGGGATGGAGCCGCCCGAGCAGTGGTCGGCGGCCGAACGGCACGGCAGGACGCCGCTGGAGGAGCACGAGGGCGAGTCGCTCGACGAGCGCGTGCGGCAGGAGCAGCCGGACACCGAGGTGCCCGAGCCGCCGGACCCGCCGGTGTCGTCGACGCCCGCCACGGAGCTGGACGCGTCGATGGACGACCCGGCCGTCGACCCCGAGGAGCCGCTGGTGCGCGAGCAGGAGGACACCGGGCAGCCGACGGACGCCGAGCGGCGCGGCCAGAACGCCGACAAGGCGGGCGGCTCGGTCGCCAACGCACTCCGGGAACCGGAGCAGCGGGACTCCTAACCCTTCCGGACCTTCTCCAGCCTGCCGACGGCATCGGCGGCCGAGCAGGCCAGGTCGGCGTCGTGCAGCCGCCGCCAGGGGTCGGCCTTCTGTGCCAGCCGCCGGTGCAGCCGCCGCAGGTCCCAGCCGGTCGGCCACGCCCCGTTCAGCTCGCTCCAGTCCAGCGGCACCGCGCAGGACGCGCCCGGCCGGGCGCGCGGCGAGTACGGCGCGATGAACGTCTGCCCGTAGCCGTTGCGGTTTATGTCGAGAAAGATGCGGTCACCACGCTTCTCCTTCCGGAACTCCGTGGTGAGCCGCCGTGGGTCCGCCCGCACGAGCGTATCCGCGATATCGGCGGCGAGGCCGCGTGCGGTGTCGTAGCCCTCGCTCCGGTCGAGCGGCGCCAGCACGTGGAAGCCGCGGCTGCCGGTCGTCTGTAGGAACGGCGTCATGCCGAGCTCGCCGAAGAGGTCGTGCAGCCGCCGTGCCACGCTGCGCAGCTCGCTGATGGGGGGCGAGCCGTTGTCCGGCGGGTCGATGTCGATCACCAGCAGGTCCGGCCGCTCCAGCGCTGTCGCGGTCGACGGCCAGATGTGGAACTCGATCGTGGCCTGGTCGACCAGGTAGGTCAGCGCCGCCTCGTCCGAGGCGAGGACGGCACGCTGGGTGCCGCCCTCGCGCAACGGGACGTCGACGGTGTCCAGCCACTCCGGGAAGTGCTCCGAGACCTGCTTCTGGATGAAGCCCTCGGCGTTGATGCCGTCCGGGAACCGGCGCAGTGTCAGCGGCCGGTCCCGCAGGTGCGGCAGCATGACCTCGGCGACGTGCCTGATGTGGTCGGCCAGATCGCCCTTGGTCAGCCCCGCCTGCGGAAACAGCACCTTGTCCTGCTTCGATACCGGGACCTCACGGCCTGCGGTCAACATGTGCACCTCCTCGGGTGCCTGCGGTCACCGGCCGAGTGCCCGCGCCAACTGGTGCTTCGACATCGACGAGCGCCCCTTGATGTTGCGCTGCCGTGCCTCGTTGTAGAGCTGCTCCTTGGTCGGCCCACCTGGGCCGAGCCGCTTTCCCGAACGGTGGCCGCCGCGCTGCTGCGGCGAGACGTCGCGCACCGACGTCTTGCTCTTGCGGGTCGACTCGCCGGTGCGGGCGCGGCTCTTGTTCACTGTGCGCGCCGCGATCTCCTTGGCGCGGCCGGTGCCCGCGCCGCGTTCGCGCGCGCCTTCCTTGATGTGTTCGTACTGGCGTTCCCGTTTGCTGTTCCACTGTTGTTGCGGCATCGTCTTGCCTCCATCACTTCGTCCCGGGACCACGGCGCCGTTAGCGGTAGCGCCGCAGGGCCCCGAAGCCGTCTTCGAGTGCTAGATCGTCACCGACCGCGAGCAGGTCGGCGCCGGCGGCGATCGCGGCGAGCGGCAGTGCCTCGTCGGCGCGGCACCGCTCGACGACCGCGAGCCCGAGTCCATCGAGAACCTCGGGATCCGGCGCGACCTCGATCGGGTCGGCGCCGGTGTGGATCTGCTGGTCGCCGTCACTGCCGATCAGCAGCGCCGCGATGTTCGCCTCGCGCAGCGCCGCGCAGACGCGCTCGAGGCCCTGCACCGCGAGGCTGTCCTCGCCGTAGGCCAGCTCGGCTCGGAACTGGTCGGCGTGCGCGGTCATGCGCCGCCGCTCGTGTTCGCCGACCAGGGTGTCGACCTGCTCGTCGAGCTGGTCGACGTAGCGCGCCTGGGTACGTCCGCCGGCGCCGATGTCGACGGTGTGCTCCCGCAACCGCTCGGGCAGCGCGTCACGCAGCGCCCGCCTGCCCTTGACCTCGCCGGAGATCACGATGAGCTCCGCGCCGATCTTGTCGGCCGCAGCGGTCACGTCTTCGGCGACGAGATGGATGTTGTGCTTGACGGTCTCCTGCACGTGCTCTCGGTCGTGCCTGCGAGGCAGGCCCGCGTTGGTGCCCGCCTCGTGCACCGGGTGCTGCCAGCCGAGCACGGTGTGGTGGTCGGTGACGGCGCCGGTGGCGTCCACGCAGGTCACCTCGGCGCCGACCTTGTCGACGCTGGCGACGACGTGCGGCACCGAGGGTGGCGCGTGCGCGACCAGCGGCACCAGATAGGGGAGAGTCGACCAGCGTGCGGTGGCACGGGCAGGCGGCTCGCCGAGCGTCCGGTCGATCAGCACCTCGCCACCGGCGGCGATCAGCGCGCGCCCGCGCGTGCCCGCCGGGGGCGGCGCATCCCACACGGCGCGGTCCAGCGCGGCGACGGTCGCCGCGTCGGCGCCCCCGCTTTCGAGCTGTTCCCTGAGTTCACGCCAGGTCAGCTCGAGCACCTTGGTGGCGTCCTCGGTGGCGTGGGTGCAGTCGTAGTACACCGACGCGAACGGGGTGCCCCGTGTCTGCCGCGCCTTGGTCACCAGGTCCCGCAAGCCGGCATCCACCGCGATGTCCACCGTGACCTCCCTTGCCGCGTCTCGTTCTCGCGGCAGGAGTACCCAGCAGAGCCGAGATCAATCCGGCAGGACGCGGCCGTCGGTCAGTTCGCGCTGGCCAGCGCCTCGTCCACCGAGCCGAACACGGTGAACGCGCTGTTCAGGCCGGTGATCTCCAGCGGGCGCAGGATCACTCGTTCCGTCGTGACCAGCCGGAAGGCGATGTCGGTGGCCTTCGCCGCCTCGGCGCTGGCCAGCAGGACCGACAGCCCGGCGGAGCTGAGGAACCTGACGCCGGAAAGGTCGAGGACGACGGTCTCGTTCGGCGGGGTGAGCACCGACTTCAGCTGCGCATCGAACTCGTCGGAGGTCAACAGGTCGATCTCCCCGGACACCGCGAGCACCACCGCGTTGCCGGGGCCGACCGTCTTGCGGTCAAACGAGATCTGCTGCCCCATGCGGTGGCTCCTTCGCGGTCAGTGCCGGATCAGATCAGACGTCCCCCGGGAAGTCCAACGTAGCCGGAACGCTGGAGTTCTCTCAACCGCTTCAGGTCCTGCTGCTATAACCTACGCCAAAGGGTCACACTGTGCGGCCGTACGGGTGACGAATACTCGGCCATCCGCCGCCATATGTGCTGGTAGTCGACTCCGGTCAGCCGGGTTCGCCGCGGCGTTTGCGGTGCAGCACCCAGCCGAAGTCTATGACCAGGCCCGTGGCGATCACGAACAGCACGATGCCAAGCCAGAGCAGGTCGCCGACGGTCACCCACAACACGCCGATGGCGACGCACAGCACGGCGCCGAGCCCGGCCAGCCACAGCCGCAGCGTCAGCGCGCTGTACATCGGCGCCGCTCCTGCCCAGCCGCCGGTCGGGTCGTGATAATCCGGCAGCCCCCGTTCGTAGTCGGCACGGGTGAGCTTGCGGCGTTGGTCTCGCTTGCTCGTGTCCATGCCTGTGGGGTAGCCGGTCGGGCCGGAGTTAATGCCGTACGGGCACGGGCGGTGTGCCGTCGCCGAACGGCCTGCCGCCGAGTCGCTCCCGGCCGTGCGGTTCATCCCAGCCGGACAGGTCGGGGCCGAACGGCACGATGCCGGTCGGATTGATGTTCGTGTGCACCTGGTAGTAATGGCGCTTG
>WHUB01000007.1:0-13360 GCA_009377395.1 Actinophytocola sp.
CAGCTTCATCACCAACGACCCGATCGACAACCGCGTCTACCTCTACCTGGCGTCCGGCTTCGACACGGGGTTCCTGGTCTGGGACGTCACCAACCCGGCGCAGGAGAAGCTGGTCGGAGAGTGGGATCCGACGCCACAGTGCGAAGAGGACTGGTACGCCCACACCATCGACGTCGCCTACCGGGGCGACCGGCGCTACGTCACGGTCCCGGCCGAGCTGTTCACCATCTCCGGCGAGCAGAGCGCGGACGACCGTGCCGAGGGCTGCGGCAGGGTCGCTGGCAACGGCGACAAGGTCGGTCCACTGTGGATCGTCGACGCCTCGGACTTCTCCCGGCTGGGACCGGCCGACGCGCAGGACACCGACGCGGAGGAGACGGCGACGGACGCGGAGCTGCGCCAGAACTCGCTGGACGCGATCGTGTCGACGTGGACCAACGCGGCGTCGCAGGCGGGCGGCAACCTTCGGTTCTCGCCGCACAACCAGCAGATCGTCGGCGACAAGATCTACCTCTCCGGCTACCACAGCGGCGTCACGGTGCTCGACGCGTCGCAGGCGTTCAACGGCAAGGAGGGGGCGCGGCCGAAGGAACTGGCGTTCGTGGTGCCGAGCGGGATGCCGACCAGGCCGCTCTACCAGCAGACGGCCGGGCCGCTGATCCCGTTCGTCAGCACGTTCACCGACGCGCGGCCGTTGATCTGGGACCAGATCTACTACCAGGGCCGGATCCTGGTGGCCGACATGACCGGCGGGTTCTACTCCTACCGCGAGACCGGCGGGAAGAAGGCGGGGCGTTAGGGGTCTCAGCGTGCGAGCTTGCGCTGTAGCGCGAGTCCCGAGATCCGGGGGCGCGAGTCCCGACTTGTGGTGCCGCGAGTTCTCGGGACTCGCGGCACCACAACGTGGGACTCGCGGCCGAGTACAACTAGCTCCTTTCCGCTACCTCTCGACGACCTCGTCGGCGAGCGTGCGGTCGAGGCTCACCCGGACCAGCGCCGCCGTCAACCCGCTCAGGTCGTCGGTGCCGACGAGCTTGACCAGCCTGTCCGCCTCGGTGGGCAGGCCGAGCTTCTCGGCGCCCTTGGCCGCCTTGGCGTCGACGTACGGGCGCAGCTCCGGCCACACGTGCTGCGCCTCCCGGCAGAAGATGTGCGCGCCGACCGGCCCCATCCTCGGCACCTGCCGCAGCAGTTGCTGTATCGCGCGGACGTCGCCGTCCGCCTTGTCCCGCAACCGGCGCAGGTCGCCGCCGTAGCTGTCCTGCAGCAGCGCGGCGCCCTCGCCGAGCGCGGTGGCGGTGCTCTCGTCGTAGCGGACGTAGTGGCCGCGACCGAGCGCGTCAACGCGGTCCTGCCAGGACGCGTCCAGCATCCGCCGCGGCGTGCCGAATCCGGCCTTGAACAGCTCGATCGCGGCGGCGACGGCGATGGACGCCGAGATCCGGGTGGACAGCAGCACCGACAGCACCAGCAGTTGGTACAGCGGCGCGGGCGTGTTCTTCAGCGAGATGCCCGCCTCGGCGGCGTAGGTCCTCCCGGCGAGGTCGAGCAGCCGATCGACCGTGTGTCTCGCGTTCGTTGCCATGCCTTCTGATACCCGGTCGCGACCGCACCTACGCATCGGGCAGCAGCCGGGAGGCGACCACGCCGAGCGCGGTGGCCGAGGTGCTGGCGCCGGCCGCGATCGCCCAGCCGACCGGGCCGAGCGGCGTGCAGCCGAAGAAGTGGCTCACGCCCGGGGTCTGGATGATGCCGCCGAGCGCGAGCGCCGAGCCGATGCCCGCGATCAGCACGCGCCGGTCGAGCCCGCCGACCGCCAGCGTCTGGCCGAGCTGGGTGCCCACCAGCGCGGCGAGCGCCACGGTGCCCGCTCTGCGTCCGCGTCCGGTCAGCCGGGCGGCGCCCCACCCGGCGGTCGCGCCGAGTGTGGTGATCGCAGCGCGGAGCAGCAGCTCGCGGTCGAGCTGCCCGCCGAGCGACGACGTCGGGCCGTCGCCGAGCAGGCTGTCCACCTGCTCCGTGCGCGGCTCCCGCAGCGCGATCGCGACCGACGGCGCGAGATCGGTCAGCAGGTTGACCAGCAGGATCTGCCGCGCCGTCAGCGGTGAGCGGCCGGTGAGGAGCGCGGCGAGCACGCTGAACGACACCTCGCCCAGGTTGCCGCCGATCAGCACGGCGAGCGCGTCGCGCACCGATGCCCACAGCGCCCTGCCTTCCAGCAGGGCGGCGGTGATGGTGGCGAGCTGGTCGTCGGTGACGACGACGTCGGCGGCGGTGCGCGCGGCGGGCGTGCCGCGACGGCCGAGCGCGATCCCGACGTCAGCCAGCCGGATCGCGGGCGCGTCGTTGGCGCCGTCTCCGGTCATGGCGACGGTCCGGCCCTGCTGCTGGAATGCCCGGATGATGCGCACCTTGTCGTCCGGGCTGCACCGGGCGATCACGTCGACGCCGCGGAGCCGGTCGGCGAGCTGCTCGTCGTCCAGCTCAGCCAGCTCGGGGCCGGTGACGACCTCCGGCGAGTCGCCGTTGACCGTCGAGGCGATGGCGTCGGCCGTCGCGGGATGATCGCCGGTGAGCATCACGACCTGCACCCCGGCCTTGCGCAACTGCTCAGCCGCCGGAGTGGCGCTGGCCCGCACCGGGTCGGACAGTGCGACGAAGCCGCGATACACCAGGCCGGTCACGGCCTCGTCGTCGATGTCGTCGTCGACGTCGTCGGTGTCGCGCTCGGCGACGGCGAGCACCCGGTGGCCCTCGCTGGCGAGGCAGTGCAGGGTGCGGGCGATCGCATCGCGGCTCTGGTCGCCGAGGCGCACCGGCTTGCCGTTCTCCCGCACGTACTCGCAGCGCGGCAGCACCACCTCGGGCGCGCCCTTGACCGAGAGCAGCACACGATCGCCGTCGCTGCCCGCGGCGGCGTGGTAGCCCCGCGACGGCTCGAACGGCAGGTCCCGCTCGCGCCGCCAGCCCCGCTCGTCGGTGCGCACATCGACGTCGGCCCCGGCCGCGCCCGTCACCACGGCCCGGTCGGTGGGGTGCTCCAGCTCCTCCGGGTCGTCGGCGGCCGGGGTCGCCCGCAGCGCCGCCGCCAGCACCTCGCCGCGAGCAGGGTCGAGGTCGCCGACAGAGTCGGTGGCCGACGCGTCGCCGACCAGCGTCAGGCTGAGCCTGCCCTCGGTGAGGGTGCCGGTCTTGTCGAAGCACAGCACGTCGGCGCTGCCCAGCGCTTCGAGCGTGCCGGGGTCGCGCACCAGTGCGCCCTCGTCCGCGAGCCGCCGCGCCGCCGCGAGCTGGGCGGCGTTGCGCACGAACGGCAGCCCCTCCGGCACGGACGCCACCGCGAGGTTGACCGCGGTGCCGAGGCTCTCCCGCAACGGCACGCCGCGCAGCAGACCGGCACCCGCGACCACGGCGGCGCCGCCGATCGCGAGCGGGGTGCCCCGGCGGGTGAGCTCGTTGAGCCTGCTCGCCGTGCCGGACGGCTTCGTCGCCGTGCGCGCGGACGCCATGCTGCGGCCCGCCTCCGTCGCCGCACCCGTCGCGACGACCACGGCGAGCGCGTTGCCCGCCACGATCATGGTGCCCTCGTAGAGCATCGAGCTGCGGTCGGCAAGCTCGGCGGTGGCGACCGGGTCCGGGCTCTTGGCCACCGGCAGCGACTCGCCGGACAGCGAGGACTCGTCGACCTCGAGGCCGGTCGCCTCGACGATGCGGCAGTCCGCCGGCACCGCGTTGGAGTGACCGAGCAGCACGATGTCGCCCGGCACCAGCCGCGACGCGGCGACGTACTCCTCGGACCCCTCCCGGCGGACGGTGACTCCGGTCGCGGACTGCCGGAGCAGGTCGTCGAGCGCGCGGTCGGTCTTCACCCGCTGCAGGCCGCCCATCAGCGTCGACGCGCCGGTGACGGCGGCGACCAGTCCGGCATCGGTGAGCGACCCGCTCGCGGCCGAGAGCGCGGCCCCTGCGGCGAGCACCGGGGTGAGCGGGTTGGCCAGCTCGTCGGCGAACGCCTGCCACAGGCTCACGCCGACGGGGGCGTCGCCGTCGGCCTCGGCGCGGGCCCGCCGCTGCACCTCGGCCGTGGTGAGTCCATCGGTGCCGGTGTCGAGGCGGGCCATCGCCGTTTCGGCAGGCATCAGATGCCACGGCGCAGAGTCCGTGGGTGGCAACGGGGGTTGGGACAGCAGCCTGCGCGCCCGCCAGGTGCCGCCCGCGAATGCGGCGGCAGCGGCCGCGTTGACACCGAGCAGACCGCGTGATGCCGCTCTCGACGGCATGGCTTGGAGCGCGGCCAGCGCGCCCACGCCGGAACCGCCCGCCGCGAGCCGGGTGCTCTGCCGATCGACGGTGGCGGCGACGTCGATGGCGTCGACGACGATCGTCGCCGTCGTGATGTCCTCGCCGAGCAGCAGATGCGCGCCCCACGGCGCGGGCTCGCCGTCCCGGTGCAGGCCGAGCCCGCAGTCGGCGGCGCCGAGCGCGTCCCGGTCGGCCGACACGACGAGCACGACCGCGCCGTCCTGTTGTAGCTCGCGCACCTCGGCGGCGAGCCGCTCGCCGCCGGGCACGACGTCGTCGGCATGGGGGTAGCGGGCGGCGCCACGGTCGTCACCGACCACCAGTGCCGCGCCCGATCGGTGCGCGGCGGCCATGACCGCCCGCATGTCGTCGGCCTGCTCCGCGTTGACTCCGGCGACGCCGCGCAATCGGCGACCTCGGGCGACGCCGATGACCCGCTCCGCGCCGCGCTCGCGCAGCTGTTTCGCCGCCCGCTTGCCGGTGGTGCCGGAGAGATCGAGGTCGTCGAGCGGGGCGAGTCGCCAGCCGTCTCGCTCCTGACACGTGTCCGGGTCGGCCGGATCGAACAGCTCGAAGACCCGCTCGGCGGTCTCGGCCGGGTCCGCGCCCGATACCGGGACCAGGTCGGTGATCTCGTAGTGGCCGGTGCGCAATGCGGCGGTGTCGATGACGACGGTGTCGACGCGGCCGAGCTGACGCAGCACGCCACGGTCCATCACGACGACGCCGCGCCGGGCGAGGATGCGGCCGAGATGGGTCGCGAAACCCTCTCGGCCGGCGCCGGGCGCCTTCGGCAGGCTGGCGAGGCCGACGCCGATGCCGCGCCGGGGGCCGACGAACGGGACCGCCCCGGCACCCGCGGCGGCACCGGCGGCCATGGCGCGGCTGGCGTAGCGGTCGGCCGGGTCCTCCGGCGTCGGGCTGGTCCGGCCCGGCACGGGTGCCGCTGCGGCGTCTTGCTCGTCGCGCACCAGCTCCGGCTCGCGCCGCCACCACGTCGACTCGTGCGCCCGTGCCTCCCGCCACTGCTCGACCCGCTCGGCGATGTCGAGCACGAGCCCTTCGCCGCCGGCGGCGAGGCCCTGTGCCACGGCCGAGACGATGGGCAGCGCGGAGTCGGCGTCGTGCTGGCTGTGCATCGCCTTGCCGGTGAGCCTGCGCAGCGCCGGGTGGTGGTGGAACACCGACCCGAGCGCGCCCACTTCGGTGGGTAGCGGCACCCAGCTCGCCAGCCGCGTCACGGCGGACAGGCCGAGGCCGAACGCGTCGGCCGCCAGCGACGACACGGCCTGGGTGGTGCGTGGGCCCTCGCACGGATGGTGGACGTCGAGACACGCCTCGTCGGTCTCGTCCTCCGGAACCTTCGCGGCGCGCTCGGCGCGTGCGACCGCGCGCACCAGATCGTCCTGCCGTGGCGCCGGATCCGTCGTCGCCACGATGACGCGGTGGGTCGGCCCGTTCACCCGAGCCCAGTCCACCCCGGGCACCGCGGCCAGCTCACGCTCGACGGCGCGGATCACCCGCCGGGGGTTCGGGCCGTCCAGCCCGTGCACCTCGATGTAGCAGCGGCCGTCGCGCGAGCGAACCTGTCTGCTGGGGATTCCGGTGAGCCGTGCGGTGGCCTTGAGCGCGCGCACCGGCAGATCGAGTGGCAGCATGCGCTTAGTCGCCGAGGGTCCGGCCGCGGGCCGCTTCGAGCAGCGACACCACCCGTTCGTCGGTGGTCTGGGTGAAGTCGCGGTACCACATCCCGACGGCGCCGAAGCCCTCCGGTGTCGCCAGGCACAGCACGTCGTTCGCTTCGTGCCGCAGCCGCGTCACGCTCTCCGGCGCGCACACCGGCGCGGCGAACACCACCCGGCGGGGCCGCCCCTCGGCCACCGCGCGCAAGGCGGCCGTCGCGGTCACGCCGGTGGCGAGCCCGTCGTCGACGACGATGACGTCCCGGTCGTGGCAGGAGATGTGCTCGTCGCCGCCGTGGTAGTGGCGCTCCCGCCTGCGGGCCTCGGCGCGTTCGGCCGCACAGGTTTCGGCGAGGTCGGCGGGAGCGAGTCCGAGCATCCGCAGCGACTCGTCGTGGTAGAACGCCGGGCCTTCGGCCGTCACGGCGCCGACGCCGAACTCCGGATGGTCCGGTGCGCCGATCTTGCGCGCCACCAGGACGTCGAGCGGCGCGTCGAGTCGTTCGGCGACCGCGTCGGCGACCGGGATGCCGCCGCGCGCCAGGCCGAGCACCAGCGGGTCGGTCCAGTGCTGCTCGGCAAGCGCGTCGGCCAACCGCTCGCCCGCGTCACGGCGGTCGGCGAAGGTGATATCCGCGGTCGTGTGGCGCATATCAGGGGATTACCCCGGCCGCCTGCCACGGCAAACAAAACGCCAGATCGCCTTGGCGCCAGGCGTTATAGTATGTGCTATATGCTGGACCGTTCGGAGATGTTTGAGTCGCTGGCTCGGGTTGCCGCAGTCACCGACAGTCAGCGCGCGCAGGCGAGCGAAGCCCTGCGCGCGGCGGTCGGACGCGCGGCCGACGACGGACTGACGCAGGCCGAGATCGCCACGGCGATCGGCAGGAGCCAGCCCGAGGTCTCCCGGTTGATCCGGATCTACCGTGCGCGGCGTTTCCGGCCCAGGTCGCCGCTGGGGGCGCTGCTGCACCAGTACCGGGAACAGATCGTCGCGCTGGCTCAGGCTCACAAGGCCACCAACGTTCGGGTGTTCGGCAGTGTTCTGCGGGGCGAGGATGGCGAGGACAGCGACGTGGATCTGCTGGTCGATCTGGAGCCGGGTGCTGACCTGATGGATCTCGTGTCGCTTGACGCGGATTTGGCGGCATTGCTGAAGCGCCGGGTCGATGTGGTTCCGGCGCGGATGCTCAGGCCGCATGTGGCGCCCGCCGCGCTGGCCGACGCGGAGCCGCTGTGATCAGAAAGCGGCGGAGCGACGCGCAGCATCTCGATGATGCTCAGGAACACCTGCGGGTGCTGCGAACGCACCTGAAGCGTGGCGGGCTGGATGATGCATTGATCCGTGACGCGGTGTCGCATCGGCTCGAGGTCGCGATCGACGCCGTGGCCCGCATCAGCCCGGAGCGGCTGCGGGCCGAGGCGCCGACCGAGTGGCCGAAGATCGTCGGCATGCGGAACATGCTTGCGCACCAGTACGCGGAGCTTGACCAGGAGATCCTGCAGAACACCATCGACAACCGGCTCGATGATCTGATCGGACTGATTGAACGACTTCGGCAGGCCGCTGACTAGACGTCCAGGCGCTGCGCCAAACAGCGTCGAGAATCTAGGCCGAATGCCGTAACCGCCGCCCGGCCGTGGGCGAATCCTCTATGTGGCCGTTGGAGCTGGCGCTCATCGAACGGTACCTCCAACGGTTTCAGTTCCGACCTGATGACGACAGGTGGAGGTAATGCCATGAACACATGCGAGAGACGTTCGCTGTTCGGCGGGTTCGCGGTGGTGGTGCTTGGCGCCGTGACGATGCTGACCGGGGTGAGCACAGCGGCAGCGGGGCCGGGAAACTTCACCTGCTCCGCGAGCGCGTTGCGGGTGGGCGACACGGTGTTCGTTCCCGCCAACCCCGACGGGAACCCGTGCGCGTCGGACAGCCCGGCGTCGCTGCTGGTGCAGGACGTGGCGTTCGCAGGCGGGGCAGTGCATCTTGAGCTGCTCACGTCGGCAACGGAAGCCGGCTCACGAGGGTCGTCGGCATCGGCGAGCGGTGCGCAGCTCGTGCTGACGGCCATGGGACACACCGTGCAGGCGGATGTGTTGCGTACCAACGCGGCGGTCGAATGCGTCGAGAACCGGCAAGGCAAGCCGACTGCGCAGCCGCCGACGTTCGAAAGCAGCGCGCTCGGGGTGACCATCGACGGCCAGAGCATCACCCCGGTCGGTCATACGGATGTCGCGATTCCCGGTGTCGGCACGGTACATCTGCTGCATTCCGAGCATGCCGACACCGAACGCGGCCCCCGGCCGGAGGAGATCACGCAGTCGGCGTTGTTCTTCGAACCCGCAGCGGGAACGGTACTGCCCGAAGTGGCTGTCGCAGAGGTGACGGCGGACTTCACCGGGCAGCCCTGTGCGCCGGGCCGGACCAAGTGAGGAGGTCGTTCGCCTGACACCCCACCGCACCGGGCGATGCGTCCACCCCCGATAGCTGCTGCACTGTAGCCATGACGGACTACGGACGCCCGGTGCGGTTCGGTGTGTTCCCGACGCCCGATGCCGGTCGGGCCGAGGATGTCCTCGCGATCGCGGCAGCGGCGGAGGACGACGGGCTCGATTTGATCGGCATCCAGGACCATCCGTACCAGCGGCGGCATCTCGACGCGTGGGCGCTGCTCGCGACGGTGCTCGCGCGCACCGAGCGCATCCGGGTGTTCCCCGACGTCGCCTGCCTGCCGCTGCGGGATCCCGCCGTGATGGCTCAGACGGCGGCGAGTCTCGACGTGCTCTCCGGCGCCCGGTTCGAGCTCGGCCTCGGCGCCGGGGCGTTCTGGGACGCGATCGCCGCCATGGGCGGGCCACGCCGCTCCGGCCGCGAGGCGGCCGATGCGCTCATCGAGGCGATCGACGTGCTCCGGCTGATGTGGTCGGGGGAGCGGTCGGTGCGTTACGACGGCGCCCATTACCAGCTCGCCGGGGCACGCCCCGGTCCGGCGCCCTCCCACGACATCGGCATCTGGCTCGGCGTGACCGGCCCCCGGCTGCTCGGCGTGCTCGGCCGCGCGGCGGACGGCTGGATTCCGTCGTCCAGCTATGTGCCGCCCGAGGCGCTGGCCGACAAGCACGCCCGCATCGACGACGCGGCACGAGCGGCGGGCAGGGAACCGGCCGACATCCAGCGGGTGTACAACGTGTTCGGCGCGATCACCGACAGCGCGCCGACCGGCTTCCTGCACGGGCCGGTGGACCAATGGGTCGACGAGCTGACCGAGCTGGTGCTCGACGGCGGCATGGACACCTTCGTCTTCGCCACGCAGGACGACGACGTCAGCCAGATTCAGCGCTTCGCTCGCGAGGTCGCCCCCGCCGTCCGCGACGCGGTCGCCCGCGAACGGAACGGCTCAGCACGCTAGAAGCTGTCGGCGTATCGGGCGAGGACTTCCTTGAGCCGGGCGTCGTCACGGTCCGCGGCAGGCAGCAGGACCTCCTGCACGATGTCGGTCACTTCCGCGATGCGCCGGTTGAGCCGCTGTGCTTCTCGGATCTCGCTCTCCAGGCCCGCGACTCGGTCTTGCAGCTCGCGGATCTGGTTGTCGGCCTGCTGTAGCTGGGCGCGCAGGCCGGGCACGGCGGAGAGGGAATCCACCGTTGCCGGGGCGAACAGTCTGACGACGCGGCGTCCACCGGCTCTGAGTTGCCTTCTCACCGTTGCCACCTCACGACGATCCGGCACACGTGGGGATCCTCGTTCTTGTAGACGGCCAAGCCGTGGTTCTCCTCCCGGTATTCGACGTGCCCGCCACGGGACTCGATCTCGTCGACCACGGTGTCCGGGTTGAGAAAACGACGGAAATGCTCGCCGAACTCGTGCTCCTCGTCGGCGTCCTTTCCGGTCCGGAACTCGAGATACAGCCGCCCGCCCGATCGCAGCGTCATTTCGGCGAGCCGCCAGAGGTTGTGGCGGCCGTCGTCTTCCAGCGCGTGCAGTAAGAATCGTCCGTACAGCGTGGTCGACGTGTCGTCCTGTGCCAGCCGGGCTCCGGTCGTCAGCACCTGCCGCAGCTCATACAGATTGAAGGCCTCGAATTTCGCGGGTACGCCTGCCGTTTTGGCCCTTTCTCGCGCGTGTTCGACGGCGGCACGGGCGTATTCGAGCCCGTGAACCTGATAGCCCAATCCGGCGAACCACAATGCGTCGCGGGCGGTGCCGAAACCGATGTCGACGATTCGTCGCGACGTCGGCTCGCGGTCGTGTACCCATTGTGCGAATGCGGAAGGCTGGTCCGGAACCGCCGCGCTGCGCTGGCCGCTGTAGAACGACTCCCAATAGCGATTGTGTTCTCTCAATCCACGCATCCATCCTGTGAGGCGCCGGCGTGCCGACGCGGGGGGCTGGAACTTGAATGACGGGTCCGGCACGCGCCAGCCCTCCCCGTACGTCGCCGCCAGCAGGGCTTCCGGGGCGGCCGGTGCCGGCAGTCGCCGGCCGTGCAGCGTCACCTCGCCCAGCGGGAGAATCGCCGAGCGCGGCAACGGCGTCCTCACATTGGGCATCAAGTGGAAATGGTCATCGATGATGAAGCCGCCGAAGATGTCGATGCCGCGGCTCAGTCCGTCCGCGTCACGGAATCTCACCTTGAGACTCGCCGCGGACCAGCGCCGAATCGTGTAGCCACGTCGGCGAAGCACCCGCTGCAAATGGAATGACTCGCGAATGACGTCGAGCGGATGCGTGCAGGCGCTGAGATACCCGACGTCGGCGTCGCTGTCGTGTCCGATGAGTTTTCCCTCGCGCACCGCGCCGAGTAGGCCGCCGAAGGCGAGGAACGCCTGGACCCCACCCTCCTCGCGGAGGTCGCGCAACAGCGCCTCGACGTTGTCGAGCAGGGAATCGACCACCGCGGTGCTTCCGGCGGAAAACGAACACTGCAACCGGCCGTCTTTGTCGACCGACAACGGCTGACCGGCGTCGTTGACGACACGGACTTCCCCCTCGCCGGTGCCGAACCAGTGGTCCCGGTCCAGCAGAATCCGGGCGCCGACATGCTCGCGAATGGTGACCCGCGCCTTTCCGGTCAGAAAGGGCCGCAGCGCCGGGGGCCACGGAACGCGGCGCGATTCGGTGACGGGGTTCCGGGAGGGAGGCGAAACAGACCACACCCGATGCCCGGCGATACAGACATCCAGCACCGCGTCCAGGTCGGTCGGCAGGTGCAGTGCCGCATCACTGATGAAGGGAGGGTGAACGGTGGAAGAACCCCCAGTGACGTTTTCCATAATAACGACGAATAGTACACAGGCCGACGTTGCGTGCCATCACCGACTCGCGGAACACCAATCACCTAATCGGGTGTCGGCTCGGCGTCGGAGAGTGGCGCGACGTCGCAGACCGAGGCGCGCAGCGGGGAGCTGCCGCTGATCGGGTCGCTTGGTCCCTGCCGCAGCACCGCGTTGAGGTTCGCGCTGCCGGGGCCGCTGAGCGGATAGCCGGGCAGGCCGAGCTCGTCGCAGCCTTGCCACCAGCCGTGCTGGCCGCAGACGACTCCCGGGTCGATGCTTCCGGTGAGCTTGGCGCGGGCACGGACGCTGCCGTGCGGCGTGTCGAGCCGGACCCAGTCGCCCGCCGCGATGCCGCGCGCGTGCGCGGTGTCCGGGTGCAGCTCGACCTGCGGATCGCGCAGCCTGCTGCGCAGGCTCGCCACGTTCCGGTGCTGCGTCTCGCAGAACCACAACGATTTGGCGCAGGTGAGGATCAGCGGGAAGCGTTCGGCGAGATCCGGCCGCGACCGGGGGCTGATGCCGGGCTCGGCGAACTCGGGCAGCGGCGGGTAGCCGTGCTCGGCGAGCACCTCCGAGTAGAGCTCGATCTTCCGTGACGGCGTGCGGAACCCCTGCGGCACGCCGTTCTCGCCCGGCTCGGCGTACTTGCGGTGTCGCGTCGTGACCGGCACCCGGATCCCGGCGGGCTCGGCGCGGAGCTGCTCCAGCGTCAGGCCGCTCGGTGCGAGCTGGTGCCGCAGCCCGGCGTCGACGTCGCCGTGCCAGAAGTGCTCGCCGAGCCCGAGCCGGGTGGCGAGGTCGAAGATGATCCGCAGGTCGGAGCGCGCCTCGCCGCGCGGCGGCGAGAGCGGTCGCCGCAGCTGCACCAGCGACTGGGCGACCTCGCTGACCTCGAAGCCGATGGCGAGGCCCTCGTTCTCGAACGCGCTGGCCGCGGGCAGCACGATGTCTGCCTGCTCGGCGGTCGGGTTCATGAACAGGTCGGCGTGCACCATGAAGTCCAGCGCGACGAGGGCGTCCCGGCCGCGCATGCTGTCGCCGTGGGCCATCATCAGGTCGGCGCCGAAGTTCACCAGGCCGCGGACGCGGTAGGGCCGGGCGTCGAGCGCTGCGGTGTAGAAGTCCTCGCCGGTGACGAACTCGAACCGCGCCGGGCCGAGCGGTCGCTTCGCCACGCCGATCGCCTTGCTGAGCTGCTCCGGCGGCAGGAGGTCCGCGCCGTCTATGCGGTTGCTCGGCACGGCGGGGAACAGCACGTTGCCGCCGGGCGCGTCGAAGTCGCCGGTGAGCGCGTAGAGCTGGTGGATCGCGCGGACCGTCTGGGTGGCGTTGCTGTGCTGTTCGAGGCCGCTCCAGGTGTAGAACGCGACCGGCCGCGACTCCCACAGCGTGCGGGCGGTGCGCTCGATGTCGGCGGCGGGCACCCCGGTGATCGGCTCGGCCACCTCGGGCGCCATCCGGCGGCACTGCTCGGTGACGAGGTCGAACGCGGGGCGGCAGGTCACAGTGCCCACGTCGTAGGCGCCGGACAGCGCGAGCCGACCCGCGTCGATGGCGTGTCCCCGCGCGGGGTCGTAGACCACCGGCCCGGCGGCGGTCTCGTCCCAGGCGACGTAGTGTCCCTCGTCGTCGCGGAGCAGCCGTCCGGTGTCGGTACGTACCAGCAGGGGCGCGTTGGTCCAGCGGCGGACGAAGTCGGCGTCGAACCAGCCCCGCTGGATCATCACGTGAGTCAGCGCCAGCGCCAGCGCGGCGTCGGTGCCGGGCCGCACCCGCAGCCAATGGTGTGCCTTGCTCGCCAGTCCCGCTCGCCGGGGGTCGACCACGACCAGCTTCGCGCCTCGCCGCAGCGCGGCCGTCGTGCTGGTGGCGTGGGACAGCCGGGCGACGGAGGGGTTGTATCCCCAGAACAGCACGCATCCGGCGTTGTCGATGTCGGGCAGGTACGCGCCGGGCACCGCGTCGCCGTAGGTGTAGATCGAGGCCAGGTACCGTCCCCAGCCGCACAGCTCCATGTAGGCGGCCATGTTCGGGCTGCCGAACCCCCGCCGCAGCCGCATCACCCAGCCGGTCGGCGACGGTGTCCAGCGCCTCGTCCC
>WHUB01000007.1:13370-91780 GCA_009377395.1 Actinophytocola sp.
CAGCGGGCAGAACGTCGGGACCCGCGTGGTCTCGGGAGCGCGTGGCCGGGTGGCCGTCATACCGGTTATTCGAGCGTGGCGGGGGTTCGGTTACAGCCCTCAGCCGTCGGCGCCGTGGTGGGCGGTCCAGCGCTGCTCGACCCGGCCGAACCGCCAGTAGCAGGCCGCGATCAGCCAGATGCCAAGGAACACCGCGACGAGGGCGAACCCGACGCTGCCGAGGTCCAGCGTGCCGATCCAGGCCAGCGGGCCCGACTTGATTCGCAACCGGTCCACCAGCAGCCCGATGAGCTGGATTCCGCCGATGAGCAGCGCGATCGCCACCGACAGCCCGGTGATCGTGATGTTGTAGAACACCTTCCGCACTGGGGTCACGAACGCCCAGCCGTAGGCGAAGTTCATCGCACAGCCGTTGATCGCGTCCAGCAGCGTCATGCCCGCCGTGAACAGGACCGGTAGCGTCAGGATTGCGTACCAGGGCAGGCTGCTCGCCGCCGCGCCCCCGGCCAGCACCAGCAGCGACACCTCGGTCGCGGTGTCGAACCCGAGCCCGAACAGCAGCCCGAGCGGATACATGTGCGTCGGTTTGCGGATCCATCGGGTGACGCCGCGCAGCAGCCGGTTGATCAGGCCACGCTCGTTGAGCCGCCGTTCCAGCTCCGCCTCGTCGAAGTCACCGGAGCGCATCCGCCGGAACAGCGCCACGATGTGACGCAGCACTACCAGGTTGACCAGCCCGATGAGCAGCAGGAACACCCCGGATACCAGCGAGCCGATGAACCCGGTCGTCGTCTGTAGGGCGGAGCTCTCGTCGGCGACCGGTCCGGCGACCGCGCGGATGCCGAGCGCGAGCACAGCACAGAGCCCGAACACCACGGTCGAATGGCCGAGCGCGAACCAGAAGCCGACCGACAGCGGCCGGCGGCCCTCGACCATGAGCTTGCGGGTGGTGTTGTCGATGGCGGCGATGTGGTCGGCGTCGAACGCGTGCCGCAGCCCGAGCATGTACGCGGTGAGCCCGAGCCCGACACCGAAGACCTGCGTCTGGCCGGCGGTGAGCTGGCCCGGCAGCACGAGCACCAGCAGCGTGCCCCACCCCAGCACGTGCAGCGCCAGGATGAAGCCCGTCATTCCCGCGAGGCTCGCCCGGTCCTGCTTGTCGAGCGACAACGAGCGTGACGGACTACTCACCGGCGGCCTCCACTTCGACGAGGTACACGGCAAGAATCGCACCGGGCGTGACTCACGGCCACCCTCCGTTCGCACGGGCACCCGCTCTCCACCACGGTGAGCGGCGTGGCGGCACCTATCCGATCGGACAGGGTCTTCTACTCACTCCGAAGGATGTGCCGCCCGTCACACGGGCATTACCCTGGTGGGGTTCTGGCCGCGACACCGAACAGACCGAGGAGTGGTCCTGTGTCTCACGTGACCCCGGCCATCGACGTGGTGCCGCCAGGCTTGCTCGCCTGGTCCCAGCCGCAGCGAGGCAGCACCGACCTGCTGAGCGAGCCCGGCAGCGGTGAGCTGCCGGACGAGCTGAGCGGTCCGCGCACCGCGACGCCGGACTCCATGGAGTCGGCGTTCCAGCTCGCGAAGTTCCACGCGCCCGAGATCGTGCTCGGCCCCGGCTCGCTCGCGGAGCTGGGTCACGCCGCGCTTCGGGTCGGCGCGCGCAAGCCGTTCGTCGTCACCGACGGCGGTATCCGGGAGGCGGGCTGGGTGTCCGAGGCGGTGGGGCACCTCGAGTTGGCGGGGCTGCGTCCGATCGTGTGGTCGGACGTCACGCCGAACCCCAAGGACCACGAGGTGCAGGCGGCCTACGGGCACTACGCCGCCACCGGCGCGGACGTGATCATCGCGGTCGGCGGCGGGTCGTGCATCGACGCGGCCAAGGGCGTCGCGATCCTGTCCAGCAACGGCGGCACGATCCTGGGCTACGCCGGGGTGGACAAGGTGACGCAGCCGATCCCGCCGCTGGTGATGGCGCCCTCGACGTCGGGCACCGGCGCCGACGTGTCGCAGTTCGCCGTCATCACCGACACCACCCAGCGCACCAAGATCACCATCATCAGCCGCACCCTCGTCCCGGATATCTCGATCATCGACCCCCGGCTGCTGATCACGATGCCGGACGACCTCAACGCCGCCACCGGGCTGGACGCCCTGACGCACGCGATCGAGGCGTACGTGTCTCGCGCGCACAACCGGCTCACCGACCACCACGCGCTGCACGCGGCGCACCTGATCACGAAGAACCTGCAGCGCACGATGCTGCAACCGAGGAAGGCCGAGTCCCGCATCGCGATGGCGCAGGGCGCGCTGGAGGCCGGGATGGCGTTCACCAACGCGATCCTCGGCGTCACGCACGCGATGAGCCACCAGGCGGGCGGGCTGCTCGACGCCCCGCACGGCGTGCTCAACGGGGTGCTGCTGCCGCACGCGATCCGGTTCAACGCCGCGTTCAGCCCGGAACGCTACGTGCCACTCGCCGCCGCGGTCGGCATCGACGTCGACGGCAAACCCGCCATGGAGGTCGCCGAGCTGCTCGCCTGCCACGTGCGCAAGCTCGCCGACGACGTCGGCGTGCCGAAGGGGCTGGCCGATCTCGGCGTCACCGAGGACGCGATCCCCACGCTGGCGCGCACCACGCTCAACGACGCCTGCCTCGCGACGAACCCGAGGGACGCGAGCGCCGCCGACATCGAGTGGCTGTTCCGGCAGGCGTTGTAGATGGACAATACGACGGATCGCGAGGTCAGCGACGCGTATCTGGGCGCACTCACCGGCGTCCGCTCCGGCAAGCGCTCGTTCTACCCGGAGTACGTCCGGTCGGCGGAACGGCTGGAGAACGCCGTCCGGGCGCTCGACCGGATCTCCCGCGCGCTCGTCGTCACCGGGGAGGGCCCGCGCGCGCTGGTGGAGGCGGTGGTCGCCACGGCGACCGAGCATCTGCAGGCCAACTGGCTGCTGGTCGCCGTCGCGGACGGCGCGTTGCAGGCCGCCCGGCCGAGGTTTCTCTACTCGGCAGGCGAGGATCTGATCGACGACGAGCGGAAGCTGCCGCACAGTGCGCTGGCGCAGCTGCGTGTGCTGCGGTCCCGGCCGTGGGAGGCCGAGCTCGGCGACGTCAGCGACGACTACGACCGCACCGGCATCGTCCGGGTCGGGATGACGCTCGACGGCGAGCCGGTCGGCGGGATCGCCGCGCGGCCGGGACCTGCCGTCACGGTGGCCGACACCGACCTGGCACTGCTGCGGGTGCTGGCGAACCACGCCGCGGTCGCGCTGCACAACTCCTTCCTGCTGCACGCGACGACCCGGCTGCGCGGCAAGACCGAGCAGCTGTCGGAGACCGCGGAGCAGCGCGCCCGCGATCTCGCCGCCCGCAACGCCGAGCTGGCCGAGACGCAGCAGCGACTCATTGCCGCGATGCAGCGGCAGGCGCTCGACGACGAGCGGCACCGGATCGCGCGGGAGCTGCACGACAGTGTCACCCAGGACGTCCTCTCGGCCGGGATGACCATCGAGCTGGCCCGGTCGGAGCTGGCGGACAAGGGCGACGAGCTGGCGTCGACGATCGAGCAGTTGAGCGCGGCGAAGGACCTGACCCGGCACGCGGTCGAGCGGCTGCGGGCGGCGATCTACGCGCTGCACAACACCGCGGAGGAGGCGTCGGGGTCGCTCCCGGTGCTGCTGGAGCGACTGTCCACAGTGCACCTGCCGAGCGACCTGAAGGTGCAGGTCAAGGTGATTGGCGAGCCGGTTCCGCTGCCGGGCGAGGCGGAGCATTCGCTGTTGCGGCTGACGGGGGAGGCGTTGTTCAACACCGTGATGCACACCAACGCGGCGCAGGCGCAGGTGCGGCTGCGGTACCGCAGCACGAACATCGTGCTGACGATCTCCGACGACGGCGACGGTGACCCGGCGCAGCTGCGCAAGATGCTGCGGCTGGCGTCGGCGGCCGACCTCGCCGGTGAGCATCGGGGGCTGGCGAACATGGCGGCCCGCACCGACGAGCTCGGTGGCACGATGTCGATCCGCCGGTCGCGGCTCGGCGGCATCATGCTGCGGTTCGAGATTCCGGCACCAGAACAGACCGACAGGAGGGCGGCGGGATGAACATGCGGGAACGGGCCGTGCTGGTACGGCCACGGGAGCGGGAGCTGACGATCGTCCTCGTCGACGACCATGCGATCGTGCGGCAGGGGCTGCGGTCCATTTTGGAGCGTGAGGACGACATGTGCGTCGTGGGGGAGGCGACGACGGCGGCGGAGGCCCGCGCGGTGATCGAGCGGGTCCGGCCGGACATCGTGCTGCTCGACCTCAAGCTGTCGACCGGATCCGACACCGAGGGGCTCGAGGTGTGCTCCGAGCTGACCGAGCGATACCCGGACATCGGGGTGCTGGTGCTGACGACGTTCCTCGACGACGCGCTCGTGCTCGAGGCGATCCACCGGGGCGCCAAGGGCTATGTGATCAAGGACGTCGACACCAGCGGCCTGGTGTCCTCGATCAGGGCGGTGGCGCGCAACGAGAGCGCGTTCGACTCCCGGTCGGCGTCGGTGATGGTGCGTTCCATCCGCACCGCGCCGGACGAGCCGACGCTGACCGAGCGGGAGCAGAACGTGCTCGAACTGCTCGCGCACGGCATGAGCAACCGGGACATCGGCCGCAGGCTGTTCATCTCCGAGACCACCGTGAAGTTCCACGTCCGCAACATCATGCGCAAGCTCTCCGCGTCGAGCCGGGCGGAGGCGGTCTACGAGGCGAGCAAGATGGGGCTGATCTAGCTGGGCCCCGGCACGCGGGGCCCAGCCCGGCGTCATCGCACCACTGGTGCGCCGAGGCGCAGCCCGGCGCCGCCGGTGGCGAGCGAGGTGACGTGGAAGAACAGATAGGCGCCGACGCCGACGAACGAGAACACCACGACGCCCGCCGCGGTCTGCATGGTCGCCGACCCGGTCACCGTCGCGGCGAGCACCAGCGCCAGTGACAGCGTGATCAGGCCGAACAGCACCGTGAAGGCAAGTGGAAGCCGCAGCGTGGCCAGCGTGAGCAGACTGATCGTCGTCAGCCATGCGATGAGGAACAGCTCCTGGGTCGCGACGGTCGACTCGGCCGGCACGCCGAACCAGCCGTGTGTCAGCCCGAGGACCAGCGCGGCATAGCTGAGCCAGAATCCAGTGAACACCCCGAAGATGGCGGCGACCGCGCTCTGGCCGAGCGCCGCGGCCCAGACCGCCGCGATCAGCTGCCCGACGCCGGTGGCGACGAGGATGATGGCGATGGGCGCGCCCACCGCTTCGGCGGGCACGTAGCCGACAAGCGTCAGGCCGAGTGCGATGGCGCCGACGAGAAAGGTCGGCACGCCGACCAGCGCCGGATCGCCTGCCAGCGGGCCCGTCGGGCTCGGCGCTGGTTCTCCGGCGGTGTCGGTCGGTTCCAATTCGGTCTGTGCGTGGGTTGGCATGAGCGCTCCTTCCGCTGCTGACGGGATGGCTACCTGAGCAGCGTGGCGCACCTCACGTCTCCCGGTCGCCGCGCAGTAAGGCGCTGCTGGCCTCGTCTTTCGGTCAGGCGGCTGCTAGCCGTGCCTCGCCTCGACGGTCAGGCGAGTTGTTCGTGACGCATGTCTTTGACGACCATGCGCATCACGGTGTCGTGGTCCGGCCAACTCGGGGTTCCGATGCCGACCTGGTGCAGCGCGGACTGGACGGCGGCCTGGCCGACCGCGATGGCCATGGAGAGGTCGGCGCCAGCGGCGGTGGCTTCGATCTCGATGACACCTGTTCCCTCATCGACCGCGACCGCGGCGTCCTGGAAGTCGGGGTTGCACTCTTCCTGGTCGAGCAGCGCGCCCATGAGCAGGTCGGAGCACTCGGCGATGTTCTCGCCACCATCCGACGAGAGCAGGACCCAGTGAGAGTGGACCTTCACGCTCATCGCTCGGTGTCTCCTTCGCTGTCGTAGCACTGCTGCCGCCGCAGCCAGCTGAGGGCGTTCCTGCCGTAGTGCGGATCGCTCGGTGTCAGGTGGATGTACCGCCGGTGCCGCCCACAGGGACACTTTACCTTGTAGTACCGTTTGCCGGCCTCGATCCGCCATCCGGCCCGGTGGAAATGCTCAAGGACCGCCTCCAGGTCCTTCTTCTGGTGTCGTCTCCAACAGCCCACGTGCTCCCTGCTTCACTCGGGTAAGCCAGCAGCTGGGATCCTGCCATCGAGATACCGGGCGTAAGGTGCGAAAGCCGCATTAGGGCGGCTATCGTCGTGCGAACTGCCGATTTGACCCGACGGATGCTCCGTTGATCAAGCAGTCGTGTCTATGACCAGCCAGCCGCCGTGGTGTTCGGTGACGGAGAACGGCAGCCCTGTGGCCATGCCGATGTCGGTGAGCACCGACCGGTCGAACGTGCGTATGTGGCCGTAGATCTCCGCCGGTTCCTCCTCGTACGGCACCGCGATGACCACCCGGTTCGACGCCAGCCGCACCGCCTCGGCGACCACCCTGTGGCCGTCGACGGGGTCGAGATGTTCCAGCAGGTGCAGCATCGTGACGGTGTCCACCGACCGGTTCGGCAGCGGCACGCTCGCCGCGTCGCAGGCCAGCGTCTCGACCGGCACGTGCCGCGCCCGGGCCATCGTCGCCAGCAGCCGCATGCTCGCGGGCACCACGTCCGACGCGATCACGGAGGTGTCGCCGCGTTCGGCCAGCAGCAGCGGGAAGAACCCGAAGCATGACCCGAGATCGAGCACGCTGCCGGGCGGGACGAGCCGGCGCGCCCGCTCGTACACCGGGACCATGCCGGCGATGACCGAGCCCGGCTCGTCGTCCTCCACTGTGGCCTGCCGGATCTTGGCGAGGGTGTTGGCGTAGAAAGTACCCCACGCCAGCGTCGGGTCGCTGATGGTGGAGCGAACGATGCCGGCGACGACCCGCTCGAAGACGACGTTGCCGGTCAGCCAGCCCGGGCCGAACAGCTCGTCGTGCAGCAGCCCGACCAGGTCGTTGTCCAGCTGGTCGGGGCGCAGCCGGTGGCTCAGCTCGATCCGCCGATTCCGCTTGCGCAGCAGGAAATGCGCCGTGACGGCGATGGTCTCGCCGCGACCGGGCGGCCGCTCGCCCCGGCCGAGCCGGAGCACGTGCACCAGATCGTCCTGGTAATGCCGGTCCGCCGTCGGCGCCAGCGGATCGAGCGCGGCGCTCATCGGCCGACGATCTCGGTGGTCAGGTCCCGGGCGGTGCGTTCCAGACCGGACAGGTCGCGCACCACCCGCACCCGGTCGCAATACTCCGCGTACTCCGGCAGGTCGCAGCCGCCGAGGCCCCAGGAGTAGCGCGGCTCCGGGGTGAGCCAGATGGTCTCGCGCGCCCGGCGGGTCAGCTCGGCGAACCCCGCCAGGTTGGGGTCGTTGCCGTTGCCCCTGCCGTCGCCGAGCACGAGCAGCGTCGTGCGACGGGTGACCGCCGACGCGTACTCGCCGACGAACTCGCCGATCGCGGCGCCGTAGTCAGAGTTGGCGTCGACGTCGAGCACGTCGCCGCCGAAGATCAGCCCGAGCGCGCGTTCGGCGGGATGGTCGGCGAACAGCTCGGTGATCTCGGCGACGTCCGCGACGAACGCGAACGACCGCACCTGCGCGAACAGGTCCTGCAGGCCGTGCACCAGGTGCAGCGTGAACCGGGCGGTGGCCCGCACCGACAGGCTGACGTCCGCGAGCACCACCAGCCGTGGCTTGTCCTCGGTGCGCCGCACCGTGACCGGGGCGAACGGCACGCCGTCGTAGCGCATGTTGCGGCGCATCGTCCGGCCCGGATCGACCCGGCCCACCGGCGAGACCCGCCTGCGGTGGGTGAGCGCGCCCCGCAGGCTTCGCGCCAGCCTGCGCAACGACTCCTCGAGGTCGGCGCGCTCCCGCTCGGCCACACTGTCCACAGTGGCCACGCGACGCTCCTGCGACTCCACGGCCCGCTCCTCGAGCTCGAGCAGCGCCTCGAGGTGCCGCTTGAGCGCCTGCGGCAGGTTCGCCAGCACACCGGCCAGCCGCTGACGGAGCGCGCTGGCGTCGGACTCGTCACCGGTCTGGTCCTCGTCGGACTGATCGTTGAGCCAGCCAAGCAGCGCCTCGGTCTCGGCGATGGTCAGCTCGGCGTCGACCGTGGTACCGGTGTCGCCCGCCAGCTTGCCGGGCTGGCCCGCGCCGTGCAGCCGCTCGGTGTCGAGCTGCACTCGATAGCCCTCGCTTCCATTGATGACCTGGTTGTCCTTGGAGAACACGATCTCGTCGGTCAGCGAGGCGATGTCGATCTTGTTGGCCTCCTGGTGCAGGTTGTAGCGCTGCGCCAGGTCCTCCTGGTCGAAGTACTCCCGGATGCTCGATGGCTTGCCGTGCTCGTGGCCCTGCTGCGGCGTCTCGCTCGGCTCGTCGGAGAGCGTGAACGACTCCAGCTCGCCGGTGTCGGACAGGTCGTCGTGCTCATGGCTGTGGCCGTGGCCGTGCTCGTCGCCACCTACCTTGACCAGCGCGAAGAAGGCGTCGAAGACCTCCTCGAACGCCGGTTCGTCGCGGCGGTCCTTGACCAGCGCGACCCGCAGCGCCGACTTCAGCAGCTGCTTGTCGGCGAGCACACCCGGCTGCGCGGCGCAGCGCAGCGCGTCGAGCACCTCGGGCACCGACACCCGCACCCCGTACAGCCGCAGCAGCCGGACGAACCGGTGGATCGTGGCCTCCACCGTCAGCCCCTACAGCGCCCGGCGCCGCGCGAACGACCGGCTGCCCTGGCCCGCGTTCACCGCCGACCGCTGTGGCTTTCCGGACGGCGTGCCGTAGTAGCCCTCGTCGAATCGGCCGGGGGAGTCCTTGGCCGCCCGCGCCGCCGCACCATCCACATCGGAGTCGCCGTGATCGTGGTGGTGATGGTGGTGGTGCCCGTGGTGATGGCCGTTCGGATCCGGCACTTCTGCGTTCGGATCCACCAGCCGGGGCAGCACTTCGACCGCCCGGTCGACGTCCTTGTCGTACTTGACTACCACCGACACCGTGTCCGACAACAGCTGCGCCGACAGCTCGTCCGCGCCGAGCACCGCCAGCGTGCGCGCCCAGTCGATGGTCTCCGAGATGCTGGGCGCCTTGCGCAGCTCCAGGTCACGCAGCCCGCGCACGATGTGCACCAGCTGTTCGGCGAGCGCGTCCGGCAGCCCGGTCTGTTTGCTGCGGACGATCTCCAGCTCCCGCTCGGCCGAGGGGTAGTCGAGAAAGAGATGCAGGCAGCGGCGTTTCAGCGCGGCCGCGAGGTCACGGGTGTTGTTCGAGGTCAGCACGACGTAGGGCGGCGCGGCCGCCGCAAACGTGCCGACCTCGGGGATGGAGATCTGGTACTCGCCGAGCATCTCCAGCAGCACGGCCTCCAGCGCCTCGTCGGCGCGGTCCACCTCGTCGATGAGCAGCACCGCCGGTTCCGGCGAGCGCACCGCCTCCAGCAACGGGCGCGGGGCGAGGAACCGCTCGGAGAAGAACACGCTCTCCTGCGCCCCGATGCGCTCGACGGCGTCGTGCAGCGTGGTCGCGTCCGCGACCACCTCGCCGATCTTGTCCCGCAGCATCTGGGTGTAGAGCAGCTGCTTGCCGTAGTCCCAGTCGTACAGCGCCTTGGTCTCGTCCTGGCCCTCGTAGCACTGCAACCGGATCAGCCTGCGCCCGGTCGCGGCGGCGAGCACCTTGGCCAGCTCGGTCTTGCCGACCCCGGCCGGCCCCTCGATCAGCACCGGCTTGTCGAGCCGGGTCTGCAGGAAGACCGTCGTCGCCAGCCGCGTGTCGGTGATGTAACCCTGCTCGGCCAGCGCGGTGCCGACGGCGTCGACGGAGTCGAACGGGCTGGGTGCGCTCATGGATGTCCCTTCGGGCGTGGGCCGAGGGTGGCCACCGCGGCCACCCTCGGCGGTCCTAGTCAGCTGAGCAGGTCGTCCAGGTCGCCGTTGATGCTGTGATCCACGACCGGCCGGACGGTCTCGAAGGTGCACTCCTTGGCGTTGCCCGGGGTGCAGGCGTCACCGAGCACGTGGTTCGTGATGCGGTCGACGTCGGCGTCGTCGCCCTTGATCACCTTGGCGTTCTCGTAGAACTTCGTCGGCCCCTGGCCGAGCCGGTTCTTCGAGTAGGTGTCCTGCTTGACGTCGATGAACCGCTCCGGGATGCCGACATCACGCAGCAGCCTGATCGCGGCGGCGAGCGCGGCGTCGGCCGCCTGGACGTCGGTCATGCCGTGGGTGTCGACCCCCATCACGGCGGCCATCTCGGCGAACCGCTTGTACGCCACCGGCATGTTGAACGCCCAGACGCGGGGCAGCGCGATCGCGTTGTTGAGGCCGTGGTGGGTGTCGTAGAACGCGCTCACCGCGTGCGAGATCGAGTGGATGATGCCCAGCCCGCCGGAGTTGAACGCCTGCGCGGCGATGTACTGTGCGTACATCATGCCCTCGCGGCCGGGCAGGTCGGCCGGGTTCCAGGTGGCCTGCCGCAGGTTCTCGGCGGTCAGCTTGACCGCGCGCAGCGCGTTGCCCAGCGAGGGCTCGAAGTTCAGCCGGGACACGTACGGCTCGGAGGCGTGCGCCAGCACGTCGAAGCCGCACTGGGCGGTGTAGTCGATCGGGCAGTCGAAGTACAGCACCGGGTCGTCGACCGCCAACGAGGTGACCGAGGCGTCGTCGAACGCCACGTACTTGTGCGGGTTGTCCGGGTCGGTGGTGGTGTCGGTGATGACGTACGCCCAGGACGTCTCCGAGCCGGTGCCCGCCGTGGTCGACACCGCGATGTGCGGCGGGTTGTTCGGGTTCTCCGACTTGTTGAAGCCCTCGAAGTCGTTGACGTTGCGGCCGTCGTGCGCGACCGAGATCCGGGCGCCCTTGCAGGCGTCGTGGGACGAGCCACCGCCGATGGAGACGAAGCTGTCGCACTTGTTCTCCTGGTAGAGCGACACCGCGTCCATCACGTTGTAGTCCTTGGGATTGGACTCGACCTTGTCGTAGACCACCACGTCCAGCCCGTGGTACTTCATCGACTCGACGATCTTGTGCACGGTGTCGGAACCGCGCAGCCCGGTGGTCATCACGAGGGTCTTCGTGAACCCGAGGTTCTTCGCCTCGGGGCCGATCATCTCGTGCGCGCCAGGGCCCATCAGGGCGCGTGGGAACGGGTGGAACTCCTTGATCGGAAACGGTTTCAGTAGCTCGTCAACCTGCATGATCGACCCTTTCGCCGTTGAATGTCTTGGGCTGCGACGGTATGGCGGGTGCCACGGGCGCGAAATGGCTACGAACGGAAACCGTCGGGGTGGCGTCGCAAGACGGCCAGGAGGTAGCGGGACCGTCCTGTCCGAACGAACGGGTCAGCCGAGCCAGCCGCGCACCCGGGCGGTCAGGTCGGCGGTCCAGCGGTCGAGGATCCGCTCGCCCTCAGCGGCCGTGGCGCCGGTCGGGTCGCCGAGGACGCCGTTCGGGCTGACGGCGGCGACGCCGTGCCGGGTGAGGGTGTCGATGAGGTCTCCGATGGGCTCGGCGGCACCGGGTTCGGCCCGGTCCATGGCGACATCCGCCGGGCGCAGGTGGAGCATGACGGAGGTTTCGGTGCGCCCAGCGTGGCTGTCGTCGGCGGGCCCGGATGGCGACCAGGCGAGCACCCGGCGGCCCTCCCCGCGGAGTTGTCGGACTGCTTCGGTGAGCGGACGCAGGTTGCCGCCGTGGCCGTTGACGAGCACCGTCCCGGCGAACCGGTCGGCGGAGCGCACCAGCTCGACGAGCGCCGTCCGCAGCGCCTGCTGCCCGATGGACAGCGTGCCGTCGAAGCCGGCGTGCTCGCCGCTGGAGCCGTAGGGAATGGCCGGTGCGACCAGCACGCCGGGCACGCGGCGCGCGAGCCGGTGGCAGAGCTCGGTGGCGATGGTGGTGTCGGTGTCGAGCGGCAGGTGCGGGCCGTGCTGCTCGGTCGCGCCGAGTGGGACGGCGAGCACGGTGGCCCGGCCCGCGAGGTCCGGGGAGCGCAGGCCGCCGAGGGTCATGACTGCCGGTCGGTGGCCTGCGGCAGCAGCGGTGCGGCGGTCCGATGCCTGACGCAGCCGGTGATGACGCCGGTGGAGTAGGCGAGGTCGTCGGCGAGGCGCAGTGCCAGCCAGCGGAGTCCTTTGTGGCCGGTGGCGGCCTCGATGAGGCAGGGCAGCAGGCTGGCGGCCAGCAGTCGCCTGCCGCGCTTGCTGGGCAGCAGCAGTGGCCACCAGCCGCGCCGGACGGCGGCGGCCAGCATCCCGGCGGCGGCGAGCTGGCCCTCGCCGGTGAGCGTCAGCGCGGCGCGGGCGGGAAGGCCCTTGCGTCGCAGGGTGCGCAGTAGCGGAGCGGTGCTGGCGGCGGCCACGGCGAGGCCGAGCCCGGAACGTCCGGTGGCGGCGAGCGCAGCGGCGGCGAGCGTCCAGCGGTTGGCGCGAGCACAGGGGAGCAGCCGGGGGTGGCGTGTGGCCAGTGGGGCGGCCGACGTGCCGTAGTCGTGGCGCTGCCGCAGCCAGCCCCGCAGAGTGGGACGTGGTTGGTGCCAGACGGTGGCCTCGGGCTGGTAGCGCACGGTGTGTCCGGCCGCGATGAGCCGCCAGACCAGGTCGACGTCTTCACCGAACCGCAGTGTCTCGTCGAACCCGCCGAGTGCGGCCAGTGCGTCACGGCGGGCGACCAGCGCGGCGGTCGGGACGTAGCCGACCCGGGTCATGGGCCGCACGGCGGCCGGGCCGGATCCCATGTCGAGGGCGGAACGGTCGGTCTCGTAGCCCGCGAGCGCGCCGTCGCCGGGGAGGCCGCGCACGCGGGGTGCGACGGCGGCGACGTCCGGGTCGTCGAACAGGCCGAGGATCGGGTCGAGCCAGCCGGACTCGGGAATCGTGTCGGAGTCGAGGAACGCGACCAACGCGGTGTCCGCGTGGCGCCAGCCGGTGTTGCGGGTCGCCGCCGGTCCGGCTGGGGCGCGATGCCGGTGGGTCGCGCCCAGCAGCGGGGCGGCGGAGCCGTCGTCGACCACGATCGTGGCCAGGTCGCCGGTGGCGGCCCGTAGCCGGGCCAGGCCGGTCGGGTTGTCCTTGACCGGGACCACGACGGTGACGTCGGCCGGTGTGAGGCGGCCGGTGCCGGGCAGCGGGTGGACGAGTCCGATGTGGAGCAAACGTCGGGCGAGCGCGGTGTCCTGCGGTGCGGCACCGATCGGCTCGCCCGCGCACCACCGATCCAGCAAAGCCGCCCCCGACGCGCTGAGCCAGATGAGCCGGGTTGGAGAGCCGCCCAGCACGACGCGTCCCTCGGCGTAGTGCCGCAGCGAGGCGTCCGGCACGACCCGCCACCCCGCGAGGGCGGTGTCGTGCGGCACCTCGGGGGAGGCGGTCATGGTGCGAAGCCGCCGTCGGCGTGGATGACGGTGCCGGTGATGGCGCTCGCGTCGGGCTGGCACAGCCAGGCCACCGTGGCGGCGACCTCGTCGGGGTCGAGCAGCCTGCCGAGCAGCTGATGCTGGGCGAAGGTGTCGGGGGAGTCGAGGTCGTAGAGGCGGGCGGTCTCGGTGAGCATGTCGGTGCGGGTGGAGCCGGGGGACACGGCGGTGGCGGTGATGCCGGTGCCGCGCAGGTCGTGGGCGAGGCCACGGACCAGCCCGACGACGGCGTGCTTGGCGGCGGTGTAGCCCGCGAGCTGGTACAGGCCGCGATGCGCGGCGGCCGAGGCGAGCGCGACGAAGCGACCGCTGCGGGGCTCGGGACGGCGCAGCAGCGCGGGGATGGCGGCGCGGGCGAGGTTGGCGATGCCGTGCACGTTGACGTCGAACAGCGCGTCCCATTCGTCGTCGCCGGTCTCCCATAACGGCGCCCCGCCCGCCATGACCGCGGCGGCGGCGACGGCGGCGTCCAGCCCGTCGAACCGGTCCTCGGCAAGCGCGACCGCGTTGCGCAGCGCGGGAAGATCCTGCACGTCGGCCACGACCTCGGCCACCGTGCCGGGATGCTCGGCGGCGAGCGCGGCGAGCTGTTGCTTGGTGCCGAGCGGGTAGGGCACCCGGGGGTCGTCGGCGCAGCGGTCGACGGCCACCACCCGCCAGCCCGCCGTGGCGAGCCTGCGGACGGTGGCCGCGCCGATGCCGCGGGCGGCACCGGTCACGATCGCGACCGGGTGGGTCACGTGAGTCCTCTGTGGAATCCGTCCGGGACGACGATGTCGTCGGGGCTGAGCTCGGCCAGCGAGGAGCGGGCGAGTGCGTAGAGGGCGGAGTCGATGCCTTGCCGCAGGATTTCTAGCACGTTGTGTACGCCGCGCTCGCCGTTGGCTGCCATGCCCCACAGATAGGGCCGTCCGATCATGACGGCGTTGGCGCCGAGCGCGACGGCCTTGACGACGTCGCTGCCCCGGCGGATGCCGCCGTCGAGCAGGATCTCCAGCTGGTCACCGGCGGCGGCGGCGATCGAGGGCAGCAGCCGGATGGTGGCCGGGGTGGAGTCGAGGTTGTTGCCGCCGTGGTTGGACACCGAGATCGCGGTGGCGCCGATGTCGGCGGCGCGTTTGGCGTCGTCGGGATGGGTGATGCCCTTGAGCAGGAAGGGCCCGTCCCACTGGCGGCGCAGCCAGGCGAGGTCGTCCCAGCTCGGTGGCGGGGTGAACATCCACTCGCCGTAGGCGCCGAAGAACGTCGGCCCACTCTCGCCCTGGGCGACCAGGTTGGGCGTGGTCAGGTCGGGCAGCTTGCCGCTGCGCAGGAACCGCGCCAGCCAGCCCGGCCGGGTGAGCACCTGCGGCGCGAACTTCGCCATGGTCTTGAGGTCGACCTTCTCCGGCAGCGGCGGGCTGCCCCAGTCGCGGGCGGTGACGAACGACCAGTCCAAAGTGACCATCAGTCCGGCCGCCCCCGCCCGCTTGGCCCGGTCGAGCCTGGCGACCATGCTGTCCTTGTCGCCGAGCCAGTAGGCCTGGAAGAACGTCTTCGGATTCGCGGCGACGACATCCTCGATCGGCTTCGAGGCGAACGAGGACAGCCCCAGCGCGGTGCCGGAGGCGGCGGTGGCGCGGGCCACGGCGACCTCGCCGTCCGGGTCGACCGCCTGCACCCCGGTGGGAGAGCAGATCACCGGCAGCGCCAGGTCCTGGCCCATCACAGTGACGCTCTGGTCGCGCTGGGCCGGCAGGTCGGCGATGTGCGGGCGGAACCCGAGCTCGCCGAACGCGGCGACGTTGTCGTCGAGGGTGCGGCCCGACTCGGAGCCCGCCAGCAGCGCCAAGTACACCGACTTCGGCACCCGCTTACGGGCCATCCGCTGCGCCTCGGCGACGGTTTCGAACCAGTCTTTCGTGCTCGCCATGAGTGTGTTCCTTCGTGTGCTAGTGCAGGCCCGCGAGCGGGCTGGTGTCGCAGGCCCGGTCCGGGGTGCGCGGCGTCGGCATGCCGAGGGTGACGCGGGCGGGCCGGGCGGTGCGGGAGTGGTCCTTGTCCGGTTTCGGCGTCGCGCCGACTCCTGCCAGCGCGGGTTCGGCGTTGCCCTTGACGCACTCCGGGTCGGGCCCGTCGAGCGGCAGGCCGGTGAAGAACTTCGCCGCCATGCAGCCGCCCCGGCAGGAGTCGTACGCGACGCAGGAGGTGCAGGCGCCGCCGGTCTGCGGGCTGCGCAGCTCGGTGAACAGCTCCGAGTGCCGCCACACGTGCTCGAACCCGCCCGGGGTGCGCACGTTGCCCGCCAGGAAGGCGTCGTGGATGGCGAACGGGCAGGCGTAGACGTCGCCGACCGGGTCGATCAGGCACACCACCCGGCCCGCGCCGCACAGGTTCAGCCCGGGCAGCGGGGTGGAGCCGAGCGCGTTGAGGTGGAAGAACGAGTCGCCGGTGAGCACGGTGTCGCCGTTGGCGAGCAGCCAGTCGTAGATCTGGCGCTGCTGCGCCTGGGTGGGGTGCAGCTCGTCCCACACGTCCGCGCCCCGCCCAGACGGCCGCAGCCGGGTGATGCGCAGCTGCGCGTCGTAGGCGTCGGCGATGGCCTTGAAGTCGTCGAGCTGGTCGACGTTCTGCCGCGTCATGACCACCGAGATCTTGAAGCCGGTGAACCCGGCGGCGGCGAGGTTGTCCATCGCGCGGATCGCCATGTCGTACGAGCCCGGCCCGCGCACGTGGTCGTTGACCTCCGGGGTGGCGCCATCCAGCGAGATCTGGATGTCGACGTAGTCGGTGGCGGCGAGCTGTTTCGCGCGGTCGGGGGTGATGCGCACACCGTTGGTGGAGAACTTCACCCCGACCTGGTGCGCGATGGCGTAGTCGAGCAGCTCCCAGAAGTCCGGGCGCACCGTGGGCTCGCCGCCGCCGATGTTGACGTAGAAGACCTGCATCCGTTGCAGCTCGTCGATCACGGCCTTGCACTCGTCGGTCGACAGCTCGCGCGGGTCGCGGCGTCCCGAGGACGACAGGCAGTGTTCGCAGGTCAGGTTGCAGGCATAGGTCAGCTCCCAGGTGAGACAGATCGGGGCGTCGAGGCCCTCCTGGAAGTGCTCAACCAGCTTCATCGGTGCCTCCTCGCGGCTGGATCATGCCCGTCGAGGCCAGACCGGCCAGGGCGTCGAGATAGTGGGGGCGCTGCGCGTCGGGCACTTCGGCGGCCGCCAGCGCGGCGGTCACGTCCGGCTGCTCGGCCAGCTCGCGCACCACCCGCACCAGCGTCGGCGTTTTCAAAAACGACAGTCGGCGGGTGTGGAAGTCGTAGACCAGCGCGCCGAACGGCTCCGGCCGCAGCGACACCGAGGGCGCCAGCCGGTACGGCGAGGCCGGATCCAGCCCCGCCGCCTCGGCCGTCTCAGTAGACACCGCACATGCCATCGATCGACACGTCCTCGACCAGCAGGTCCTCGCCGACCTCGTCGGCGGCCTCGGTCGCTACCGTGATGTCCTCGTCGCTCATCGCTCACTCCTCGTTGAGTTGGTGCGTGACAGTGACTGCGAGCATAATGGCATCGAGTGCCAAAATGGAAGGCCTATGACCGCGAACCCGTCCGATCGCCAGCCGGGCGCCACCACAAGGAGGGGACGACGCCCCTCCACCAGCCCTCTCCAGTTGGAGGAGGTGGCGTTCGGCCTGTTCGCCAGCAAGGGCTTCGAGGCGACCACCGTCGACGACATCGCGACGGCGGCGGGCATCGGGCGCCGGACGTTCTTCCGGTACTTCGAGTCCAAGAACGACGTCGTGTGGGGGAGTTTCGCCGAGCACCTCGACTACATGCGGCAGCGGTTCGCGGAGTGTCCGCCCGACCAGCCGTTGATGGACGCCGTGCGCACCGTGGTCGTCGACTTCAATCGGTTCGACCCCGACGAGGTGCCGTGGCATCGCAGGCGAATGGAGCTGATCCTGCGGGTGCCCGCGCTCCAGGCGCACTCCACGCTGCGCTACGCCGCGTGGCGTGAGGTAGTCGCGGAGTTCGCGGCGCGGCGGCTGGGTATGTCGGTCGGCGATCTCGTGCCGCAGGCGCTGGCCTACGCCGCGCTCGGCGCCGCGCTGGCCGCGTACGAGCACTGGCTCGCCCACCCCGGCGAACAGCTCAGCGACATCATCGACAGCACCATGCGCGACCTCGCGGGCGGTTTCGGGGCGCGGTGAGCCGTCATGGTGCCAACGGCGTTTGCCCGGCGTCGTAGACGAGGACCCGCTCGCGGCGCGCCAGCCGCGCCTCCGGGCTCGGCCGGTGGGGACGAACGCTGCCGTCGTGCATCAGGTGCGCCACGTCGACGTCGCGCGCCAGCACCAGGAAGTCCGCGACCAGCTTGCGATGGCAGCGCCACCACAGCGACTCGGCGCACATCACCGTGGTCGGCTCCCGCTGCGCCTCGCCGTGCAGGTCGTCGATCGCGGCCAGGAACTCCGGCGAGCGCATGTGCCCGGCGTAGCCGCTGAACGCCGCGTTCCGCAGCGCGGTGTCCGGCGTCTCCGGCTGACGCTTTCGCCAGCCGCCGAGCCGCTTCTCCCAGCGGTACTCGATTCCCGCCTCCGGCAGCCACCGCGACATCGCGTCCCGGTTGACGTCCGGGTTGTGCTTGCTGCCCGGCGCGGTGCGCACGTCGACCAGGCGCCGCACCCCGGCGCCGCGCAGCAGCCGGGTCAGCTCGGCGGCGTCGGCGGTGCCGTGGCCGAACGTCAGCACCCGCATCCGCCACCAGCCTGTCACGCGCCCGGCGTCTCACGGCGGACGTCGCGGGCGGGCTGGTCCCGCCGCAGCCCCTTGAACCGAGGGTGGCGCAGCCTGCCGTCGCGGGTCCACTCGGTGAAGCCGAACTGGCCGACCAGCTCGGGCCGCACCCAGTGCACCCCGGGCTGCCTGATCTCGCCGGTGAACGGCGACTCGGGCTGCTCGAGGTCGTCCATGCGGCGGCGGAGGTCGGCAAGGGTGCGCTCGTTGTACCCGGTGCCGACCTTGCCCGCGTACACCAGGGCATCGTTGTCGTAGTAGCCGACGAGCAGCGCGCCGAACCCGCGCCGCGACCCCGATGGGTCGGTGAAGCCGCCGATCACCAGTTCCTGGTCGGACACGCACGTGAACTTGAGCCAGTCGGTCGAGCGCGACTGCACGTAGGGCGAGTCGGCGCGCTTGGCGATGACGCCTTCCCAGCCCCGTTCACACGCTTCGCGGTGGTAGGCCTCGCCATCCGCCTCGCGGTGCTCCGAGTAGCGGAGCGGGTCGGTGAACGAGATCGCGTCGGCGAGCAGCCGCTTGCGCTCCCGCAGCGGCAGCCGGGTGGTGTCGCGCCCGTCCAGACGCAGCAGGTCGAACAGGTACGCGTAGATTTCCACCCACCGGCTGGCATATCGCGGCTCCCGTGCCTGCATGCGCGGCTGGAGCGCGGCGAAGCTCGTCCGGCCGTCCTCGAACGCGACGACCTCGCCGTCCACGACGAAGTCGTCGGCGTCCTGCTCGGCGAAGGCGGCCACCAGCTCGGGGTAGCCGCGGCTGATGTCCTTGCGGTTGCGCGACATCAGCCGTACGTCGTCACCGTCGCGGAACGCCAGGAACCGCTGGCCGTCGAGTTTGGTCTCGAACAGCCAGTCCGGGTGGGAGAACGTCTCGTGGGTCAGCGTCGCCAGCATGGGGGAGAGCCGACGCGACTGGGTAATCGCCATGCGCTGCGGTTACCCCGCATCGGACCGGCGCCAATCACCGCGTGTCGTGAGCCCGCTCGCGGTGCGCCCGGATCGAGCCGGCGTGGGCCTTGACAGAGGGGTCGCGCCGCGTCTTGATCAGGCTCGCCACCGTGACCACGGCCAGCACCGCCACGATCACCAGCAGGCTCACCGGCGTCGGGATCTCGGGCACGTGCTCAGAGAGATCCTCATGCGCCCAGTGCAAGATCAGCTTGACGCCGATGAACGCCAGGATCAGCGACAGCCCGGTCGAGAGGTACACGAGCCGGTCGAGCAGCCCCTTCACCAGGAAGTACAGCGCCCGCAGCCCGAGCAGCGCGAAGGCGTTGACGACGAAGACGATGTACGGCTCCTTGGTGATGCCGAAGACGGCCGGGATGGAGTCGACGGCGAACAGCAGGTCGATGCTGCCGATGGCCAGCAGCACGATGAACAGCGGCGTCACCATCCGGCGACCGTCCACCCGGGTGAGCAGCGAGCCGTCGGCGTAGTCTTTCGTGATCGGCAGCGCCTTGCGCGCCGTCTTGATCGCGAAGCTGCCCTCGACGTCGGGGTCCTCGTTGCGGTGCCGGAACAGCTGCACGGCGGTGTAGATCAGCAGCAGCCCGAACAGCAGGAACACGAACGAGAACAGCGAGATCAGCCCCGCGCCAAGCGCGATGAACACCGCCCGCATGGCCAGCGCGAGCGCGATGCCGAAGGTCAGCACCTTGTGCTGATGCCGCTCCGGCACGGCGAACGTCGTCATGATCAGCACGAACACGAACAGGTTGTCGACCGACAGGCTCTTCTCGACCAGGTAGCCGGTGAAGTACTCGACGCCGAACGTGCCGCCGTACTGCATCGTGAACCAGACACCGAAGCCGACCGCGACCAGCACGTAGAAGCTCGACCACGCGGTCGCCTCACCGAAGCCGACCCGATGCGGCCGCGCCGTCCCGAGCGCGAGATCGACCGCGAGCAGGCCGATGATCAGCCCAACGGTCACGGCCCAGGTCAGCCACCCGATGTCCAGCATGGCCGAATGAATACCACGGCTCGTGCCGCGCTACACGTCGGCGCTCACCGTCCGGTGAGGAAGACGAGCCGGAACTTCCCGATCTGGATCTCGTCGCCGTTGCTGAGCTCGGCCTGGTCCGTCGGGTGGCGGTTGAGGTAGGTGCCGTTGAGGCTGCCCACGTCGCACACGAGGAACTGCTCGTCCCGGCGGCGGAACTCCACGTGGTGGCGGGAGACGGTGGTGTCGTCGAGGAAGATGTCGCTGTCGGGGTGACGGCCGGCGGTCGTGGTGTCCTTGTCGAGCAGGAACTGGGAGCCGACGTTCGGGCCGCGCTTGACCACCAGCAGCGCCGACCCCGCCGGGATGCGCGCCTCGACGACGTCCGACTCGGGCGCGGGCGGTGACTTGCCCCGCGTCGCGTCGGCGAAGTCCGGCTGGAAGTACGACGTACCTTCCGGCTGGTCGCCAGAATGATCCTGCGGTTCGGAGTTCATGGTCACCTCGGCCTGCGCTCGTGTGCTGCTCATCCCCAGATCATGCTCGTGCGTTCCGTGCCACCCTAGTAGCACGCGACCCGTCAGGCGACGCCTTGTGTAGTTCCGATCATCACGTGCCATAGGTGACTTCGGTGCGCCGGGGGTACGCCAGCTGAGTGGTGAGCTGGGTTTCGACCATCTGGGTGGTGGCGGCGGCGTTCGCGGTAGCGGCCGCTGGGACGGTCCTGTGCAGCGTGCGGCTGGTCCGTCTGGGTGACGCCCTCGCCGACAGGACCGGCTGGGGACTGGGGAGAGGCGCTGTTCGGCTGCCTGCTGATCGGGCTGCTCGCCACCGGGCTGTTCGCCTCGTTCAGTCCCGAGGCCACCGTCCTCTGGGCCGAGTTCGCCGCCGTGATCGGCGGCAACAGTCTCGACGCGCTGAACCTCGTGGTCGGCGACGTCGCCTACCGCGACGGCTCGCTGTACCACGCGGCCGGTCCCGACCAGCTCCTGGTCACGACGGCGGCGTTGGTGATGACGGCGGTGCTACTCGGCGGACTGCTCGTCCGGCAGCGCGGCGGCTGGCTCCGGATCGGGTTCGACGGCATCGCGCTCGTGGGCATCTACGCGGCGACCGTCGCCACTCGCCAGCTAGGAACGTTCGGGTGGCGTGCCGCCGAGCCGCCGCGTCAGGGCATCGGCCGTGGCCATCACCTGCTGGGCGAGTCGCGGCCAGCTCCCCGGCGGCCGGGCGGTGCGCCGGAACGGCACCGCGACCGACGCGACTGGATGGCCGTTGTGGTCGAACGCGGGGGCGGCGACGCAGGCCAGCTCCGGCGTGACGTGGCCGTCCTCGACGGCCCAGCCCTGGCGGCGTTCGGCGCCCAGCATCGACCGCAGCTCCGGCAGGTTCTTCGGCCCGGCCCCGGTACGGGTGAGGAAGGAGTCCTTATCCGGGAACAGTGCCCTGACCTGCTCGTTCGGAAGGTGCGCGAGCAGCGCGCGGCCGGAGGCCGTCAGGTGCGCGGGCAGCCGGACGCCGACGTCGGTGACCAGCGTGGTCGGGTGCTCGGGCTGCACCTTGAGCAGGTAGAGCAGCTCCGCGCCGTGCAGCACGGCGAGGTGCGCGGTATCGCCGATCTCGGCGACCAGCCGGACGAGCAGCGGCCTGGCGAGGTGTTCGAGCGGGTCGTGACGCAGGTACGCCGAGCCGAGCTCGAACACGCCGAGGCCGAGCCCGTACCGATGCTTTTCCGGCAGATGCACCACCAGTCCCTCGTCGACCAGCACCGACAGCAGGTGATACATCGAGCTGCGCGGCACGTCGAGGGCGCGAGCCAGCGCGGCGGCGGGCAGCGGATCCGGGCTGGCCGCGAGGCGGCGCAGCACGGCCACCGCATGCCGCACCGCAGGCACGTTGCTCGCTGTCATTCGCACTCCCGAGGTCTGAGATCTCAGACGGTAGCGGGTTGCGTGCAACCGGTCGACCGCCCGCACCGTCTGGGCAGCGAGGAGGTTGGCATGCGGGGACGACGGAAACTGGCGTGTGCGGGGTTGGCGCTCGCCCTGGTCGCGGTGGCGGGGTGCGGTGAGGCGTCGAGTCAGCTGCCGCGCGGCGCCGGGCCGTCCGAGCGGGATGCCCCGGTGGCAGGGGTGATCGCGGGGATGCGCGGCTTCACCGGCGCTTTCGGAGCGCTGACGGCCACCGAGGGAGAGAACTCTGTGTTCTCACCGGCCGGGATCGCGTATGCGTTCGCGATGCTGCGCGCGGGCGCGGCCGGCGAGACCGCGCGTCAGCTCGACGAGGTGTTCGGGTTCCCCGGCAGCGGTGTCCACGTGGCCATGCGGCAGTTTCGCCAGGACGTCGTGCCGACCGATGCGCCGAAGGCGCCGACCGTTGCGATCGCCAACGGGCTCTTCGTACAGCAAAGACTCTCGCTCGGGAAGGATTTCGTGGCGACGCTGTCCCGGCAGTACGGCGCCGGTCCGCAGCAGGTCGACTTCGCAGGCGGAACGGCCAAGGAGACGATCGACTCCTGGGTGGCCGAACACACCGCGGGCAAGATCAAGGAACTGTTCGGCGAGCTGGACCCGGCCACGATCGCCGTACTCGCCAACGCGGTCTACTTCAAGGGCGCGTGGGCGCACCCGTTCAGCGAGGACACGACGGTCGACGCGCCGTTCCGGCTCGCCGATGGCCGCAGCGTCACGGTGCCGACGATGTCGCTCGACCCGGCCGAGCTGAATCACGTGGCCGGTGACGGCTGGCAGGCGGTCGAGCTGCCCTACACGGGTGGTGAGCTGGCGATGTGGGTGCTCGTGCCCGACGAGGCCGACGCGCCGCCGCCGGCACTGACGGCGAAGACGCTCGCCGCGCTCGCCGACGCCCGACCCAAGGCGGTACAGCTCGCCATGCCGCGCTGGGACTTCGGCAGCACGGTTCCGCTGCTGCCGGTGTTGCGGCGGCTCGGGCTCACGAGCCTGGCCGACCTGCCCGGCATAGCGCCGGGCGCCTACGTCGACGACGCCATCCATCGCGCCACCATCACCGCGGACGAACACGGCACCGAAGCCGCCGCGGCGACCGGAATCGCCGTCGCGACGTCGATGGTGACGCCAGAGGTCAGCATCCGGGCCGATCACCCGTTCTCGTTCGCCGTCGTCCACACCCCGACCGGCGCCCCGTTGTTCGCGGGTTCGGTGGCCGATCCGACCCAGGGCTGACCGTTATCGAGGCGCGGCCGGCCGGTGCCGAAAGTAGGCAGAACGTACTCCCACGCGCACGTACTGTCAGGTACCGTGTGACTCGTCGCTCGTAAGAGTGTCAAACCAAACGGTGAACTGGCAGGGAACGCGTGGGGTTACCAGGGAGCAGGGGCGCGCTGTGGCACCGCAGGCCTCAGCGGTTGTCAGCTGTCGCGGTTACGCATGGGATGTGCCCTTCTATGCGTCGGTTTGACCTGGTCAGCGGTTCGTCGTCAGGAGTCGCGGTTGCGCATGGGATACGCCCTTCCTCGGGTCGGTCCGGCTTGGTCGGCGGTTCGTTCTCGTCAGCTGTCACGGTTACGCATCGGATCTGCCCCTCTCAGCGTCGTCATGGCCGGCATGGAATCGCGTCGTCATCAGGAGTCACGGTTCGACACAACAGACACCTCCCTTGGTTGCGTCGCGAAAGCACGGGACCGAGGTCACTGAATAGTGTGAATCGCGACGCTGCCGGGTCTCCCAGTGGGGGTAATGTCGGATTGCAGGTACAGGCTGTACAGCAGTGGTCACTGCGGGTGGTGGTGACCTGATGCAGTGGACACGTCGCATTGTCCTCGGATCCCACGGTCGTGGGAACTCTTCCGAGGGAACGAGCGGTCACAGCGGCAGATACGGTCTTCTGGGGAGATTTCCTAGCCGACGCGCGGCTTATGCGCTACTCGTAGATGTCGCCGCCCTGGCGTTGTGCCTGGTCGCCATCCAAACGTCACCCATACCCACCAGTGACGACTTCCTGCGTTTCGGCGTTCTCGGCGTCGCGCTCGCTACGCACATGATCGTGGTGTGGCGCTGGGAGGAGCGCCGGCGCGACAAGGCCGACGGGCCGGTCTTCGACCTCACCAGCGTGTGGACGTTCGGTGCGGTCGTGGTGCTTCCCCCGATGCTCGCGCTCGCCCTGATCGTCGGCATGCGGATCGCGACGTACCAGATCCGGCGCAGGCCGTGGTGGCGCTTCCTGTTCGGCTCGGCCGTCATCCTCGGGTCCGCCGCCGCGGCGGACATCGTGCTGCGCCTCATCGGCGCCTCGGTGAGCGCGACGAGTATCGGCGAGCAGGCGCTGATGGTCGGCGCCCTCGCCGCGGCCGCCGCGATGTATTGGCTGGCGCAGGCGGCATCGCACGCCGGCATGATCACGCTCAGCCTGACCGGCGAGCGGTTCCGCGACCAATGGGGATCGCGCGGCGACAACCTCATCGAGGCGGCAACGCTGGCGGTCGGCGCGCTGCTCGGCGTCGTGATGACGCACGGCGCGCTGTACCCGCTGCTGGTCCTCGTCGTGCTGGCGCCGCTGAACCTGCTGCTCGCCGAGGGCCAGGCCAGCATGGCCGAGCTGCGTGAGCACGCCCGCACCGACACCCGGACCGGGCTGCTCAACGCGCGCGGGCTCGCCGAGCAGGGCCCCCGCGTGCTGCAGCGCAGCCACGCGGCAGGCGAACCGGCCTCGGTGCTGATCATCGACCTCGACCACTTCAAGACGATCAACGACTCCTGGGGTCACCCCGCCGGGGACGCCGTGCTCAGCGCGGTCGGGCGGATGCTGCGCGAGACCGTGCGCCCCGGTGACATCGCCGCCCGCGATGGCGGCGAGGAGTTCGTCATCGTGCTGCCCGACACCGTGATCGATGACGCCGCCGTCGTCGCCGACCGGATCCGCGCCGGGCTCGCCGCGCTGGAGGTCGTCGCGAGGGACAAGAACGGCGACCCGGTCGTCATCACGAAGCGCACCGCGTCGATCGGTGTCGCGGTGCTGCCGGACCACGGCACGACGTTCGACGACCTTCGCCACGCCGCCGATGCCGCGCTCTACGAGGCGAAGAACGCCGGCCGCGACCGCACGGTGCTGGTGACCGCGTAAGCCACGAGGCGTCCCCGACCGAGGAGACAACCGCATGGGACTTCGCGTCCACCACCTCAACTGCGGCACGATGTGCCCGCGCGGCCGCCGCTTCGTCAACGGTGACGGCGGCCTGCTCGCGGCGGGACGGATGGTGTGCCACTGCCTGCTCATCGAGACCGACCAGGGTCTCGTCCTGATCGACTCCGGTCTCGGGCTCGCCGACGTCAACCGCCCGGCGGCCACGCTCAGCCTCGGCTTCCGCCTGCTGGTCCGGCCCCGGCTGCACGCCGAGGAGACCGCGATTCGCCAGGTCGAGCGGCTCGGCTACCGGCCGGAGGACGTCCGGCACATCGTGCTGACCCACCTCGACGTCGACCACGCGGGCGGGATCAGGGACTTTCCCTGGGCGACGGTGCACGTCCACGCCCGGGAGTACGAGCGGGCGATGCTGGGCGCGACCGCGAACGAACGCCAGCGGTACCGCTCGCAGCAGTGGGTGCACGGCCCGGACTGGGCGACCTACACCGAGGTCGGCGAGTCGTGGTTCGGCTTCAACGCGGTGCGGGAGCTGTCCGGGCTGCCGCCGCAGATCCTGCTCGTGCCGCTGGCCGGCCACACCCTCGGCCACGCGGGCGTCGCGGTGGACACCGGCTCGACCTGGCTGTTGCACGCGGGCGACGCCTACATGTTCCACGGTGAGATCGAGCCGGAGTCGCGGGCGACGCCGGGGCTGTCGCTGTTCCAGAACCTGCTCCAGGTCGATCCGGACGCGCGGCGGCGCAACCTGGTGCGGCTGCGCGACCTCCGCGCGGCGCACGGCGACGAGGTCGAGATCTTCTCGGCGCACGACCACCTCGAGCTGGCCCGGTACGCGCAGGCACCCACCAACTGACCGGTCAGCAGCCGAAGACCGCCCCGCGCGCGTCGGCGTAGTGACCCCGGATGCGCTCGCCCGCGGCGTCGTCGATGTCGTCCAGCACGGTCGCCTCCCGTAGCGGCCACTCCGGCGGCTCCTCGGCGCCGGTCAGTGCCCAGGCCGCCTGCCGCGCCGCGCCGATCGCGACGTACTCGCCCGGACTCGGCACCGTCACCGGGGCGCCGAGCACCGTGGGCGCCGCCTCCCGCACCGCCGCCGACCGGGCGCCGCCGCCGACGAGCAGCACCCGCCGCACGTCGACGCCGAGCGCGCGCAGCGCGTCGAGCCCGTCGGCGAGCCCGCACAGCATTCCCTCGACGGCCGCCCGCGCCAGGTTCTCCGGTGTCATGGTGTCGCGGCGCAGTCCGTGCAGCGATCCCGCCGCGCCGGGCAGGTTCGGGGTGCGTTCGCCGTCGAGGTAGGGCAGAAGGACGAGGCCGTCCGCGCCAGGTGCCGCCGCGAGGGCTAGCCGATCGACCCCGTCGAGGTCGACGCCGAGCAGCTGCGCGGTCGCGCCGAGCACCCGGGCGGCGTTGAGGGTGCACACCAGCGGCAGGTAGCGCCCGGTCGCGTCGCAGAACCCGGCGACGGTGCCGCTCGGGTCCGCGACCGAGCAGGGATGGACGGCGAACACAGTGCCGCTGGTGCCGACCGACACGACGACGTCGCCGGGCCGGGCGCCGAGCCCGAGGGCCGCGCCCATGTTGTCGCCGGTTCCGGGCGCCACGAGCGCGCCGGAGTTCAGCTCGCCGACCACCTCGGCCGGTGCGGCGACCCGGGGCAGCGCGACCTCGGCGCCGAACGCGAGCCGCACGACGTCGTTGCGGTACTCGCGTTCGGCGGGGGACCAGTAGCCGGTGCCGGAGGCGTCACCGCCGTCGGTCACCGGCTCGGCGTCCGCGCCGAGCAGTCGCCAGGTCAGCCAGTCATGGGGGAGCAGCACCCGCGCGATGCGGGCGGCGATGTCCGGCTCGTGCTCGGCGACCCAGCGCAGCTTGGTCACCGTGAAGCTGGCGACCGGCACGCTGCCGACCGCTTCGGCCCACGCGGCGGGCCCGCCGAACTCGGTGATGAGGTCCGATGCCGCGTCTGCCGAGCGGGTGTCATGCCACAGCAGGGCGGGCCGGACCACCGCGCCGTCCGCGTCGAGCGCGACCAGGCCGTGCTGCTGCCCGGCGACGGCGAGCGCGCGGACGTCGTCGAGTAGCCCGCTGCCGGCGTCGGTCAGCGCGTCCCACCAGTGCCGCGGGTCGACCTCGGTGGTGTCGGGATGGGGCGCCTTCGCTTCTCGGACGATCGCGCCGGTATCGGCGTCGACCACGGTCACCTTGCAGGACTGGGTCGAGCTGTCGATGCCTGCCACCAGGTTTCCTGCGGTCACGATGTGTCTCCTCAGCTGGTCAGTGCGCGGGCGACGTCGGTGTCGGTCACCAGCGCGGTGACGAACCCCGCCGAGAGCACAGCATGGATGGCGCGCGCCTTGCGCGGGCCACAGGCGACCGCGATGACCTCGGGCACCTTCCGGAGTTGCTCGGTGCTGATCGCGATGACGCGGTCGTCGATGTCGGTCACCGGGCCGCCGTCGTCGTCGAGCAGCCGCGCGCAGGTCTCGCCGCGGACGCCGCGTTTGCGCAGCGCGCTGGCCTCGGTCTTGGTGAGCGAGTCCCGGACGAGCGACTCGGCTGGGTCCCAGGAGCCGATCGCCACGATCGCCTTGCTCAGGTCGCGGTAGCGCCGCATCGCGTCGGCCACCTGCGGCTGGGTGCGCAGCCCGCGGGCGGAGGCGCTGTCGGGGAGCACCAGCGGGGCGTAGATCGGGAACGCCGGGCCGCGGGCGATGCTGGCGACCCGGCGGACGAGCTCGACCGAGTTCTCCTTGACGCCGCCCGGATGCACCCCGGTGAGCTGCACGACGGTGAGCCTCGGCAGACTCGTCAGCGCGAACACCGTTTCCTGCAGCGTGCGCGAGCAGGCCAGCCCGATCACGTCGTCCTCGGTGACGATCTCGGTCAGATAGTCCGCCGCGACCCGGCCGACGCTGCGGCGCACCGACTCGGCCGGTTCGTCCGGCGTGGCGACGACGATCGCGTCGGTGAGCCCGTAGCGGACGCGCAGCGCGTCCGACAGCCCGGCGTCGATCTGCGCGGGCACGTCGATGTCGATGCGGACCAGCCCGGCGGCCCTGGCGTCTTCGAGCACCCGTGCCACCTTGAACCGGCTGATGCCGAACTCCGTCGCGATGTCTACTTTGGACGCGCCATCGAGGTAGTAGCGGCGCGCGACGCCCGCCGCGCGAATCAGCTCGGCGGGACGCAGCACTTGCTCATATGAGCGCATAGCGGCTCATTATTGCATGAACTGTTGACGGTGTCAGCCGTCACAGCTTTCACTAGGTACGCGCTCAGGTGTGAATGAAGACACACAGATGAGCACCCTGCTTGAGGAGGCCCTGATGAGAAGCAAGTCCCGGCCGGGCATCGCGCTCGCCGCCGCGCTGGCGGTCGCGATGTTCGCCTCGGCGTGTGCGGGCGCCGGTGCGGGTGGTGACGAGGAGGGCACGGTCACCATCGCGACCGTCGCGAACCCGCAGATGCAGGACATCGAGAAGCTGAGCACCGTGTTCGAGAAGCAGAATCCGGGGATCGACGTCGAGTTCGTGACGTTGCCGGAGAACGAGCTGCGGGACAAGGTCACGCAGGACATCGCCACCCAGTCCGGTCAGTTCGACGTGGTCACCATCGGCACGTACGAGACGCCGATCTGGGCGGAGAACGGCTGGCTCACCTCGCTGGACGACTACGCCAGCGATCCGGCCTACGACGTCAACGACCTGCTGCCACCGGTGCGGGAAGCGCTGTCGTATGAGGACAGTCTGTACGCGGTGCCGTTCTACGGCGAGTCGTCGTTCCTGATGTATCGCAAGGACCTGTTCGCCAAGGCCGGGCTGGAGATGCCGGCGCATCCGACGTGGCAGCAGGTGGCCGGGTTCGCCGAAAAGCTGGACGACCCGAAGCACGACGTGGCGGGCATCTGCCTGCGCGGGTTGCCGGGTTGGGGAGAGCTGCTCGCCCCGCTGAACTCGATCATTCTGACCTTCGGCGGTCAGTGGTACGACCAGAACTGGCACGCCAAGTTGACCTCGCCGGCCACCGAGCGCGCCGTGAAGTTCTATGTGGACCTGGTGCGCAAGTACGGCGAGCCGGGCGCGCCGAGCTCCGGCTTCTCGGAGTGCCTGACCGCGACCGGGCAGGGCAACGCCGCGATGTGGTACGACGCGACGGTCGGCGCCAGCTCACTGGAGGACGCTTCGTCCAGCAGGGTGGCGGGCAAGATGGGCTACGTCGCCGCCCCGACGGTCAAGACCGAGCACGCGGGCTGGCTGTGGGCGTGGTCGCTGGCCATCCCACAGACCTCGCAAAACAAGGACGCGGCGTGGAAGTTCGTGTCCTGGGCGACGTCGAAGGAGTACCACAAGCTGGTCGGTGAGAAGCTGGGCTGGGCCCGGGTGCCACCGGGCGCGCGGGCATCGACGTACCGGATACCGGAGTACCAGCAGGCCGCGAAGGCGTTCGCGCAGCCGACGCTGGACGCCATCCAGCACGTCGACGTCCACCAGCCGGGCCTGCACGAGCAGCCGTGGACCGGGGTGCAGTACATCGGGATTCCCGAGTTCCAGGACCTCGGCACCAAGGTGTCGCAGGAGATCTCGGCCGCCATCGCGGGCCGCCAGTCGGTCCACGAGGCGCTGGTGAAGGCGCAGCGGTTGGCGGAAGAGACCGCCAAACAAGGCGGATGCCAGGGCAAGTGAGATGTCGACGAGTCTGGCTGCCGCTCCGGCCGCGACGTCCCGGCGTCGCGCGCCGGAGCCGCCCAAGCGCACCGCGGCCGAGCGGTGGAAGCGGCGCGGGCCGCTGCTGCCCGCGCTGCTGATCACGATCCTGCTGACGCAGCTGCCGCTGCTCGGCACGCTCTACTACAGCCTGCGGTCGCAGAACCTGCTGCGCCCGGAGACGAACGGGTTCGCGGGACTGTCGAACTACGCGACCGTGCTCGGCGACGAGTACTTCCGCGCCGCGGTCGTCAACACGCTGGTGCTGACCGCGAGCACGGTGGTGCTGTCGATGGCACTCGGCATAGCGTTCGCGGTGCTGCTCGACAAGAAGTTCCTCGGCCGCGGCGTGGTGCGCACGCTGCTGATCACGCCGTTCCTCGTGATGCCCGCCGCGGCCGCGTTGCTGTGGAAGCACGCGATGTTCAACCCGCTGTTCGGCATGCTCAACTGGCTGCTGTCGGTGTTCGGCGTCGACAAGATCGACTGGGTCAGTCAGTTCCCGATGCCGTCGATCGTGCTGATGCTGACCTGGCAGTGGACGCCGTTCATGATGCTGATCGTGCTGGCAGGCTTGCAGAGTCAGTCGACCGAGATCCTCGAAGCGGCCAGAGTGGACGGTGCCGGGGCGTGGGCGACCTTCCGCCGCATCACGCTGCCGCATCTGCGTCGGTTCATCGAGCTGGCCATCCTGCTCGGGTCGATCTTCGTCGTGCAGACCTTCGACCCGATCTTCCTGATCACCCAGGGCGGCCCGGGGCAGGCGACGACCAACCTGCCGTTTTTGATCTACCAGACCACGTTCCGCGCGTTCGAGGTCGGCGAGGCGGCGGCGGCCGGGGTCATCGTGGTCGTCGGCACCATCGTGATCGCCACCTTCGCGCTGCGAGTGATCTCCAGCCTGTTCCAGGAGGAGACCTGATGTCGACGGCAACGCGCAGGACGCGGCGGGTACGGCCCGGCTCGGTGGTGACCGGGCTGCTGGCGTGGGTCGTCGCGCTGGTGATGTTCTTCCCGGTGCTGTGGATGTTCGTGACCGGGTTCAAACAGGAGTCTCAGGCGGCGACCGACCCGCCGACCTGGCTGTTCACGCCGACGCTGGAGCAGTTCCGGGCCATCCTCGGCCGCGACTTCGTGCCGTACCTGCTGAACTCGCTGATGGCCTCGGTCGGCTCGACCGCGCTGGTGATCGTGCTGGCGACCCCGGCCGCGTACGCGCTGTCGCTGGCGCCGGTCGGGCGCTGGAAGGACTCGCTGTTCTTCTTCATCTCGACCAGGATGATGCCGCCGGTCGCCATCATCCTGCCGCTGTACCTCATGGCCAACAATCTCGGACTCCTGGACAACATCACCATGCTGTCGCTGATCTACACGGTGATGAACCTGCCGATCGCGGTGTGGATGATCCGCTCGTTCCTGCTCGAGCTGCCGAAGGAGGTGCTCGAGGCCGCCCGGGTGGACGGCGCCGCGTTCGGCGCCGAGATCCGGCGGATCATCCTGCCGATGATCGCGCCCGGGCTGGCGGCGACCGGGCTGATCTGTTTCATCTTCGCCTGGAACGAGTTCTTCTTCGCCGTCAGCCTGACCTCGACCAACGCGCCGACGGTGCCCGTGTTCCTGACCGGCTTCGTCACCAGCGAGGGACTGTTCCTCGCGCGGCTGTCCGCCGCAGCAACCATGGCCGCGCTCCCGGTGATCCTGGCCGGCTGGGTTGCGCAGAAATGGCTCGTTCGCGGCCTGTCTCTCGGGGCGGTGAAATGATGCGCGCTGCTGTCATCGACACTCCCGGCACGGTGTCGGTCACCACGGTGGCCGACCCCGCGCCCGGGCCGCGGGACGTGGTGGTCGAGGTCGCCGCGGTCGGGATCTGCGGCACCGACATCCATATCCTCGACGGCGACTTCGAGCCGACGCCGTATCCGATCGTGCCCGGCCATGAGTTCGCGGGCACCATCGCCGCTGTCGGCGCGGAGGTCATCGAGGTCGCCGAGGGGGAGCGGGTGGCGGTCGACCCGTCGCTGTTCTGCGGCGAGTGCCACTTCTGTGCGATCGGGCGGGGCAACCTCTGCGAGCGGTGGAACGCCATCGGCGTGACCAAGCCGGGGGCGTGCGCCGAGTACGTCACGGTGCCGGTGGCGAACTGCTACCGGCTCCCCGACGGTGTCTCGCTGGCGCACGCGGCGCTGATCGAGCCGTTGTCGTGTGCGGTGCACGGCTTCGACCTGCTGCCCGGCCGGGTCGGCGAGCATTATCTGGTCTACGGCGCGGGCACGATGGGGCTGCTGATGGCGCAGCTGGCCCGCCGCGCGGGTGCGGCCAGTGTGTCCGTGGTGGACCTCAACACCGACCGGCTCGCCGTGGCCAGCAAGCTCGGCGCTGATCGGGTGGCCACTGCCGCCGACGAGTTCGACCGGCCGCAGGGCTGGGAGGTCGTGATCGACTGCACCGGCGCGGTCCCAGCGATCGAGGACGGGCTGCGCCGGGTGCGCCGGGGCGGCAGCTTCCAGGTGTTCGGCGTCGCCGCGGCGGAGGCGGCCGCGTCATTCTCGCCGTTCCGGGTCTACAACGACGAGATCACCATCGTCGGCAGCATGGCCGTGCTGCACAGCTTCGGCCGCGCCGTCGAACTACTCGCCACCGGCGCCATCGACCCGGCGACCATGATCAGCCACAGCTTCGGCCTCGACGACTACACGAGGGCGCTGGACGCCTTCCGCGCCGGCACCGGACGCAAACTCCAGATCATCCCAGGCAGCTAACGGAGGATTCGCGATGGCCACGGTCAGCTACCAGCAGGCAACCCGGTTCTATCCCGGCGCCGACGCCCCCGCCGTCGACGGCCTCGACATCGACATCGCTGACGGCGAGTTTCTGGTGCTGGTCGGGCCGTCCGGCTGCGGCAAGTCCACCTCGCTGCGGATGCTGGCCGGGTTGGAGGACGTCGACGAGGGCACCATCCGCATCGGCGACCGCGACGTCACCGGGCTCGCGCCGGGCAAGCGGGATGTGGCGATGGTGTTCCAATCGTACGCGCTGTATCCGCACATGAGCGTGGCGGAGAACATGGGCTTCGCCCTCGAGATGGCCAAAGTGCCCAAGGACGAGCGCATCCGGCGGGTGCGCGAGGCGGCCCGCATTCTCGACCTGGAGTCCTACTTGGACCGCAAGCCGAAGGCGCTCTCGGGTGGGCAGCGGCAGCGGGTAGCGATGGGGCGAGCGATCGTGCGCGAGCCGCAGGCGTTCCTGATGGACGAGCCACTGTCCAACCTGGACGCCAAGCTGCGGGTGTCCACCCGCTCGCAGATCGCCGAGCTGCAACGCAGGCTGGGTGTCACGACCGTGTACGTCACCCACGACCAGGTCGAGGCGATGACGATGGGCGACCGGGTGGCGGTGCTCAAGGACGGCGTGCTGCAACAGTGCGACACCCCGCTCGGGCTCTATCGTCGCCCGGCCAACGCGTTCGTGGCCGGGTTCATCGGCTCACCCGCCATGAACATCCGTGAGTTCACCGTCACCGACGGCCACGCCCGCATCGGTGAGCTGGACGTCCCACTGTCCCGCGCCACGCACACCCAGCTCGCCCGCGAGGACAGCGACCGCGTGCTGCTCGGCTTCCGGCCCGAGTCCGTCGAGCTGGTCGGGCCGACCGAGGGGTACCCGGTCGCCGTGCGGCTGGTCGAGGAGCTCGGCGCGGACACCTACCTTTACGGAAGCGTCATCGGTGCCGCCGAGCTGAACGGGCCGGACATCGTGGCCCGCATCGCCGTCGATCACACTCCCAGCATCGGTGACACCGTGCACCTGCGGGTCCGCCCCGGCCAGGAGCACGCCTTCTCGCCGGTCACCGGCGTCCGGCTGGAGTGACGGTGGCCTCCGTTCCCGCGCCGGACGGCCTCGCCGACTCCCTCGTCGACATCGCCGTCACGACGGCGCAGGCGGCCGGTCGGCTGCTGCTCGACAGACAGCCGGGGATCAGTCAGGCCGCGACGAAGTCCAGCCCGACCGATCCCGTCACCGAGGCGGACCGCGCCGCCGAACGACTCGTCGTCGGCGCGATCAGCGCGATCCGGCCCGGCGACGAGATCTTCGCCGAGGAAGGCACCCGGGTCGCGGGCTCGACCGGGCTGCGCTGGGTCATCGACCCACTCGACGGCACCGTCAACTATCTCTACCGCCGCACCGGCTGGGCGGTCAGCATCGCGGTCGAGGACGACGACGGAGCGCTCGCCGGGGTGGTCGTCGATCCGCTGCACAACGAGACGTTCTCGGCCGTGCGTGGGAACGGGGCGTATCTCAACGGGGAGCGGCTGCGGGTCAACCAGCCCGTCAGCGCGGCGATGGCGCTGCTCGGTACCGGGTTCTCCTACCAGCGCGAGTCGCGGCACCGGCAAGGCGACCTGCTGGCGCGGCTGCTACCGCTGGTGCGCGACGTGCGTCGCTCCGGCACCTGCGCCGGCGACCTCTGCGCCGTCGCGGCCGGACGGCTCGACGCGTTCCTCGAAGACGAGCTCTCACCCTGGGACTGGGCGGCGGGCGCGCTGATCGCCCGAGAGGCGGGCGCGATCGTCACGCCGCTCCGGGAGGGTGCGGACAATCACGGGCTGCTCGTCGCCGCCCCGGCGTTGCACCGGGAGTTGGCGAGGCTGATCGATGGATAGGTCCGGCAGTCGGCTAAGGTGACCTCGGAAGCTCGTAGAGCCGACTGTGTCCGTCCGAGCTTCGCAGGAGATCGCGTCCGCGCTGTGGCTGGCGCGCGCGAGTGCCTTTGACACCAAACCTGCTGCCGCTACTGCGGCCCGACGGATAGGATCGCTCATGTCAAACGGTCCCAGCGACCTCGAATCGCGAGTCAGAACACTCGAACGCCAGATGCGCGTCGTGACAAGAGAAGTTGCCGAAGGACGGCTACTCGCTTGCGCTGCGGATGAGGATGTGTCGAAGGTGGATGAAGCTGTAAAGGGCAACCACCGCGTGATCAATGCGCTGCGTGAGACGCAGCTCGAGCAGGGCGAGAAGCTGCAAGCGCTCGACACCAAGGTCGACAACCTGACCGGCGTTGTCGCCGAACAGGGGCTTACGCTCGCGGAGCATGGCCGCAAGCTCGACACGCTAAACGGCAGGGTCGACTCGCTCGACGCCAAGATCGACAGTCGTTTTGACGAGGTGCTGGCGCTGTTGCGGCAGCGGCCCGAGTCGTAACCGACCACCGAGGTAGGTGGTTCACGGTAGCCGCGCCAGGATCGCCGTGGTCACCTCCTCGGTGGTGGCGGTGCCGCCGAGGTCGGGCGTCCGTGGGCCGCCCTCGGCGAATACCCGCGCCACGGCACCCATCACGGCGTCGGCCGCGTCCCGCTGGCCGAGGTGTTCCAGCATCAACGCGCCGGACCAGATCTGGCCGATCGGGTTGGCGATGCCCTCGCCCGCGATGTCCGGTGCGGAACCGTGCACCGGCTCGAACATCGACGGATTCCGCCGTGACGGATCGAGGTTCGCCGACGGCGCGATCCCGATGCTGCCCGCGACCGCCGCCCCGAGATCGGAGAGGATGTCGCCGAACAGGTTCGACGCGACCACGACGTCCAGCGTCTCCGGCCGCTGCACGAAGTACGCGGCCAGCGCGTCGATGTGATACTGCGACGTCGTGACCTCACCGTGCGCCTCGGCCAGCTCGGCGAAGATCTCGTCCCAGAACGGCATGGTGTGCACGATCCCGTTCGACTTGGTCGCCGAGACGAGCTGCCCCTTCCGGCTCGCCGCGAGGCCGAACGCGTACTCCATCACGGCCCGGACCCCGCGCCGGGTGAACACCGACTCCTGGATGGCGATCTCCTCGTCGAGCCCGTGATAGATCCGGCCGCCGATCTCGGAGTACTCGCCCTCGTTGTTCTCCCGCACCACGACGAAGTCGATATCGGCTGTCGCATCGCGCAGCGGCCCCTCGATGCCGGGAAAGAGCCGGATCGGGCGGTAGTTGACGTGCTGCCGGAACCGCCGCCGGATCGGGATCAGCAACCCCCACAGCGACACGTGGTCCGCCACCCCCGGGTTGCCCACCGCGCCGAGGAAGATCGCATCGTGCTCGGCGAGCTGGTCCAGCCCGTCGTGCGGCATCATCGCCCCGGTGCGCAGGAACCGGTCACACCCCCAGTCGAACTCGCGCCACTCGAACCCAAAGCCACCGCGCTCCGCCACGGCGTCCAGCACACACCTCGCGGCCGCGACGACCTCCTGACCGATGCCGTCGCCCGCGAGGACGGCCACCCGATAGCTCATACGCCGAGTCTGCCAGCGGTGAGGCAGAATGCGGCATCATGGCGTGGCGAAGGCGGCGTAACAGCAGCGTCGCCCAGAAGGTCTTCGTGCTCCAGACGCTGATGGTCGGAGCCGTCGTCGTGATGGCGTTCGCGCTCGCTTACGCCGGGGCACGGTACGGGCAGGTGAACACCGCGCGGGAACGCTCGATCGCGGTCGCGCAGGCGGTGGCCAACTCACCTTCGGTGCTGCGGGCGCTGCGGACGAACGATCCGGCGCGGGCGATCCAGCCCTATGCCGAGCAGGTGCGGATGGACACCCGGGCGGACTTCGTGGTGGTCATGGCCCTCGACCGGACGCGGTACTCCCACCCGACTCCCGCCATGATCGGCAGGGACTTCATCGGCGACCTCGGCGGCGCGCCGCGCGGCAAGGTGTTCACCCAGGAGTACACCGGCACGCTCGGGCCGTCGATGCGCGCGGTCGTGCCCGTCTACGACGGCGGCCGCGTGATCGCGCTGGTGTCGTCCGGCATTACGCTCGATCGCATCGACGCCAGGCTGCGCGCGCAGCTCCCCGCGATCGGCGCCGCCGCGGCCGGGATTCTCATCGCCGGGTTCGCCGGTGCCTGGCTGATCATGCGGCGGCTGCGGCGGCAGACCCACGGGCTCGGTGAACGCGAGATCACCAGGATGTACGAGTACTACGACGCCGTGCTGCACGCGGTCCGGGAGGGCCTGCTGCTCGTCGACCGGGACCGGAACGTGCAGCTGGTCAACGACGAGGGCGCCCGGCTGCTGGGGCTCGATCGTGACGTGGCGGGCACGCCCATCGCGGAGTTGGACCTGCCCGCCACCCTCACCGAGGCGGTGATGTCGGACAGCTCGACGGTGGACGAACTGCACGTGGCGGACGACTACGTGCTGCTGGTCAACCAGGCGCCCGCCTACTGGGAGGGTCAGCACGTCGGCTGGGTCGTCACCGTGCGCGACCACACCGAGCTGCAGGCGGTCGCGGGCGAGCTGGACGCGGTCCGGGGCATGGCGGAGTCGATGCGGTCGCAGAACCACGAAGCCGCCAATCGGCTGCACACGGTGGTGTCGCTGATCGAGCTGGGCCGCGCCGACGAGGCGATCAGCTTCGCAACCGAGGAGCTGGAACTCGCTCAGGCGCTGACCGACCGGGTGGTGTCCGCCGTCGACGACCCGGTGCTGGCCGCGCTGCTGCTCGGCAAGTCCGCCCAAGCCGCCGAACGCGGTATCGACTTCGACATCCGCGACGACAGCGCGGTCGGCACGCTGTGCGTCGAGTCGCGTGATCTGGTGACGGTGCTCGGCAATCTCGTCGACAACGCCATCGACGCGGCGGCGGGCAGCGAGTCGCGGCGGGTCGCGGTGCGGGTGGTCGGCGACAGCGAGCACCTGGTGCTCACGGTCGAGGACAGCGGTCCCGGTCTGGCGAGCGAGGACGCGCGGCGGATCTTCGAGCGGGGCTGGTCGACCAAGCGGGCGAGCGGTCCCGGTGGTCGTGGCCTCGGCCTCGCGCTGGTCGGGCAGGTGGCACGCAAGTATGGCGGCACGGTCGAGGTGGGCACGGCGGCGCTCGGCGGGGCGTCGTTCACGGTGCGGATCCCGGCGGAGGCAGGCTAGTCGAAGGCGAGCGTGGCGGTGCGGACGAGCAGGTCGAGCTTGCGGCGCTCGTCGTCGACGGTCAGCTCGTTGCCGAGCACGGAGGTGGCGAACCCGCACTGCGTGCCGAGCGCGATCCGGTCGCGGTCGATCACCCGGCTCGCGTCCTCAATCCGCCGCAGCAGCGTGTCGGCCCGCTCGAGCCTGGCGTGCTTCGTTGTGATCAGCCCGAGGACGACGATCTTGTCCTCGGGCACGAGCCGCAGCGGCTCGAAACCGCCGGAGCGCTCGTCGTCGTACTCGAGCAGCAGCCGGTCGGCGTCGATGGTGCCGAAGAGCCGTTCGGCGATGGCGTCGTACCCGCCGGACACCAGCCAGCGGCTCCGCTGGTTGCCCCGGCACAGGTGGAAGCCGAACGTGGCGGGCCGACCGGCGGCGATGACGGCGTTGTCGAGCTCGGCGCCGTAGGACAGCCACCGGTTAGCGGGCCAGCCGCGCCGCTCGTAGAAGTCCCGCCAGGTGGCGTCGACCAGCAGCGGGTAGTGCGGGGCGTCGAGCTGGATGTAGCGGCAGCCGAGCCGGACCAGCTCGCGGACCTCGTCGCACAGGATCTGGGTGACGTCGGCCAGGAAGTCGTCGAGGGTGCGGTAGGGCTCGGCGGCGAGTTCGGGCGACCACAGGTTGGCGAACAGCGTCGCGCTCGGCAGCGTCACCTTGACGGCCGACTCGTCGCCGACGCAGGCGCGCAGGAAGGTGAACTCCTCGGCCGCCAGGTTGCGTCGCTTGCGCAGCCGCCCAGTGACGGCGAGGTCTGCCGGGCGCTCGACCTGCGTGTCGCCCAGCTCGTCGGAATGCCACTCACCCCACAGCCACGCGTCGACCCCGGCGCCGCGCACCCCGTCGACGGCCGCGACCAGCTCGCTCTGGAACGACTCCCGGCGCAGCTCACCATCGGTCAGCACCGGCAGGCCGACGCCCTGCTGCAGCGCGACGACCTCCCGGACGGCTCGGTCCTCGGCCGCCTTGAAGTCGGCGGCAGGCAGCGTGCCCGCCGCGTGCGCCGACCGGGCGGCGAGCAGGTACTCCGGCCGCAGCAGACTGCCCACGTGCTCGGCCCGCGCGGTGACGCTCATACTCCGAGGCTACGACCGCAGGAACCCGGACAGCCCGGCGAGCAGCCGATCGACGTCGTCCTCGTCGTTGTAGGGCGCCAGACCGACCCGGAGACCACCGCCGTCTGACAGGCCGAGCCTGCGGGACGCCTCCACCGCGTAGAACGACCCGGCGGGCGCGTGTACGCCGTGCTCGGCGAGGTAACGGTATCCCGCGACGGTGCAGTGCTCGGCGAACGTCATCAGGAAGGTCGGCGTGCGCCGAGCCGCGTTCGAGTGGATCACCACACCGTCGAGTGTGGACAGTCCGGTTTCGATCCGCGCCCGCAGCGTCTCCTCGTGCGCCTCGATCGCCGCGTACGCCGCGGCGAGCCGCTCCCGGCGACAGCCCGTCGCACCCTCGGCCATCCCGGCGAGGAAGTCGACCGCCGCCCGGGTGCCCGCGAGGAACTCGTACGGCAGGGTGCCGAGCTCGAAGCGCTCCGGAACCACGTTCGTCGACGGCAGCAGCTTGTCGGGCCGCAGCGTTTCGAGCACCGACGGCCGTCCGGCGAGCACACCGAGGTGCGGGCCGAGGAACTTGTAGGGCGAACACACGAAGAAGTCCGCGTCGAGCTGCTCGACGTCGACCAGGGTGTGCGCCGTGTAGTGCACGCCGTCGACGTGGAGCAGCGCGCCCGCCCGGTGGGCGTCGGCGGCGATCTCCGCGACGGCAGGCTTGCTGCCGATCAGGTTGGACGCGGCGGTGACCGCGACCAGCCGGGTGCGCTCGGAGATGACCGCCCGGACGTCGTCGGGGGTGAGCTCGCCCGTGCCGGGGTCGAACTCGGCCCAGCGCACGGTGGCACCGGCCCGCTCCGCCGCCTGCACCCACGGCCGGATGTTGGCGTCGTGGTCGAGCCGGGTGACGACCACCTCGTCACCGGGCTGCCAGGTCTTGGCCAGTGCCCGGGAGACGTCGTAGGTCAGCTGGGTCGCGCTGCGCCCGAACACGATGCCGGACTCGTCGGCGCCGAGCAGGTCGGCCATCGCCCGCCGCGCCTCGATGACGATGCTGTCGGCGTTGCGCTCGCCGAGCACCGCGCTGCCCCGGTTCGACAGCGGGCGGGCCAGCGCGTCCTGGATCGCGTCGATGACGGGCTGCGGCGTCTGCGTTCCGCCGGGACCGTCGAAGTGGGCGATGCCCGCCGACAGGGCCGGGACCTGGGCGCGGATGGCGCCGATGTCGTACGTCACGGGATCTCCTCCTGGCGCGGTGCGGTCACCCGGACGGTATCGATGCGACGCGTTTCGCGGTCGATTAGGGCCGCGAGCCGGTGGGAATGCCATTGACATGGGTAAGGAAATGGAAGGCGACAACCGGCAGCGCAGGCAGAAGGCGCGGCAGGCGCGGAACGACGGCGTCGCGTCGGGGTCGACCGAGGACCGCAGCGGCGCGGCTGACATCGCACGCCTGCCCTGTGTTAAAGGAACTTCAACCTGGCAAGGAGGTTTCCCACAATGGCTCAACGCGTACGTGACCTGATGGCGGCCAATCCGATCGAGATGGATGCGAGGACGACGGTCCACGAGGCAGCCAGGAGGATGCGCGATGCCGACATCGGCGATGTGCTGGTCATGGAGAACGGCACACTCTGCGGCATCGTGACCGACCGCGACATCGTGATCCGGGGCCTGGCCGACCGCGAGGACCTGACCGGGTGCACGCTCGGCGACGTGTGCAGCAAGCAGCTCGTCAGCGTGGGTCCGGACGAGGACGCCGACGCCGCCATCATGCGCATGCGGGAGAAGGCGATCCGGCGCATCGCCGTCGTCGAGGACGGCAGGCCGGCCGGGATGCTCTCCATCGGTGACGCCGCCGTGGAGAAGGACCCGCGTTCGGCGCTGGCCGACATCAGCGCGGCACCCGCGAACGCCTGATACGGCGCCGGAAACGGACGGCCGGTTCCCCGCGAATCGGCCGTCCTTTTCGGGTGCGAGGCGGCTCGGCATCCCCCGACTGGAACGTCGAGCCGCCTCGGGAAAGGCCCCGCCGTGCCAGGGGCCGTGGTCAACACGGAATGTCCCGCTTGTGCGGTTTCCGCGTCGTCACCCACGATATGAATGACACGGCAGACGCGTTGGCGGTCGTGATGCTTTCGTGGTCAAAGCTCAACCCGGCCGCTGCCTTCGGCTCAGCTGTCGTGGCCGTATCGGGTGCGGCCGTTGGCCGACTGCGCGGCGGTGGTCGCGGAGCAGTGAGCGCAGTAGATCTCGGGGTCGCATGAGTCCCCGCGCACGTCGATCTTGTGGTCGGCCAGGTCGCGCATCGCCTCGGCAACGGTCGGATAGCCCTCGGCGTCGGTCACCTTGCCGCCGCACGTGGAACATCGGACGATGATCACCGTTCCCACCTCCGTTCGCGAACGTTGTCACCTCGCTGGATCAACGACCGAGCGGTATGAACGATACGTTCCGTTACGCCAGGCATTTCACATAAACCGAGCGAATCACACAATACGCACAGTTCGGGCGATTCTGCCTGCTGGGGACGGCGGTCGGCCGGCGGGCGCTCCCGCAGCGCTGGGTCATGGCGTCGTGACCTCTGGCAGTCCCAGTGCCGCGGGAGCGTTCCATCCTTACTGGAGGAAAGTGCCGGTGTGGGAGGGCGGGGGAGGCCCACCGGCACGGTGAGGATGCTGTCACGGCAAGCGGGGCACGAGTAGGGTCAACACCCCATCGAGTCAGAAAAGGGACACTAGGCGAGGGCCTCGGCGCGGCTGCCGTGGACGCGCAGATCCCCGTGCAGGCCCATGAGCTCGATGGGGCGCTGCGTCGCCGAGGTCGCCGCGACGATGCGCATGTCGATGGCGTCCCCGCAGTCCTTGTGGGCGCGGACGAGCAGGGCCAGACCTGCCGACGAGAGAAACGTGACGTCGGAGAGGTCGAGCACCAGCCGGGGTGGCGACTGCGCGATGGCCTGCTGTATCTCCTGGTCGAGGCGGGGAGCGGTGAGCATGTCGACCTCCCCGGCGGCTTCGACGACCACCGCGCCGGAGGCCGGCTCGGTGCTGACCTGAAGCAGCGTGCTGGGATCGGGCTCGTCTGCGTGTTCCACCACTGCCGCAGTGTGCCGCTCGATCGTGGCCGTCGCAATCCGGCGGTTATGCTCGGCGGCGTGCCCGCAGCGCGTGATATCGAACACCGACTGCGCCGCATCGAGTCGGTGACCGATACGGCGCTGTCCCATGTCGAACTCGAAGGCATGTTGCAGGAGCTCCTCGAGCGCATCCGCGACCTGCTCGACGTCGACACCGCCGTGGTGTTGATGCACGATGCCGACGCGGGGGTGCTGGTCACCACGGCGGCGGCCGGCTTCGACTCGGAGTTGGGCATGCCGGTGCGGGTGCCGATGGGCCAGGGTTTCGCCGGGACGATCGCCGCGCAGAAGCGTGCCGTCGTGCTGGACACGGTGGACGAGACCACGGTGGTGAACCCGCGGCTGTGGCGGCAAGGCCTGCGGTCGCTGCTCGGCGTGCCGATGCTGACGAAGGGCGACGTCGTCGGCGTGCTGCACGTCGGGTCGATGACCGGACGGCGGTTCACCGACGACGAACGTCGAGCTGCTCCAGGTCGCCGCCGACCGCATCGCGCTGGCCACCCAGGTCACGGTCAGCCGCACCGAACACGCGGCGGCGACGACGTTGCAGCACAGCCTGATGCCGTCGGCGCTGCCGTCGGTTCCCGGCTTGGATCTCGCGGCCCGCTACATTCCCGGCAGTGACACCGGCGTCGGTGGTGACTGGTACGACCTGTTCACGCTGCCGTCGGGCGCGATCGGGATCGTGATCGGCGACGTCGTCGGCAGCGGCCTCCGCGCCGCGGTGATCATGGGACGGCTGCGGAGCGCGCTGCGCGCGTACGCGCTGGAGACGGCCGATCCGGCGGCGGTGCTGGCGAAGCTCGACCGTAAGGTCAGCCACTTCGAGCCGAACGCCATGGCCACGGTCAGCTACGCGTTGTTCGACCCCGAGACGAACCAGCTCGACATCTCCCTCGCCGGTCATCCGCCGCCGGTGTACGCCCATCCGCAAAGCCCCGCCGTGCTGCTCGACGCCGCCGCGGACCTGCCGGTCGGCACCCACCTGTCGGACCGGAAACGCCGGACGTCGCGGCTGGTCGTGCCGGAGGGCACCGTGGTGTGCTTCTACACCGACGGGCTCGTGGAACGGAAGAACGTCTCCGTCGACAAGGGCCTGCAGCGTCTCTGCGGCGCGGTGCACATCGCGGGCTGGGCGGAGTCCGCCTGCACGCGCATCCTGGAGACGCTGCTCAGCGGCAACGAGCCGATCGATGACATCGCCGTGGCGGTCCTACACCGCACGTAGCCGCTGGTCATTGGCCGTGGCCCACCGCAGACTGGTGCCATGGCACGACGCTGGCGCACGGTGGTGGCGCTGCTTGCCGCCCTGTGTGCGGCGTGTTCCGGCGCGGAGAGCGCCGGTGTGGTGGCGCCGGAACGGCCTGCCGTCACGACGCCCGCGCCGGATCGCGGCCCCACGTTCTCGGACTGGGACGTCGGCGCGCGCCCGCTGCCGCTACGCGCGGACGGCTTCGGCCGGGTGGTGCCCACCCCGCCGGAACTCCGGGTGCGACGGATGCCGACGACCGACGTCCTGCCGCCACCGCCCGTCGGGTCGTTCGTCTCGTCGGTGAGTCGCATCGGTCCGCGAATCCGGGCGCGGATGGGAATGACGTGGCAACCGGACTGCCCGGTCGGTCTCGGCGAGTTGCGCTATTTGCGGGTGAGTTTCTGGGGATTCGATCGGCGGCCGCATACCGGCGAGCTGATCGTGCATCGCCGGGTCGCCCATGACGTCGTCGGCGTCTTCGCGACACTGTTCCGCGACCGATTTCCGATCGAGGCGATGCGCATCGCGACGACGGCCGACGTCGACCCGCGCCCCACGGGTGACGGCAACGGCAGCGGCGCGTTCTTCTGCCGTCCGATGCGGAACGGGTCCGCGTGGTCGGCACACGCCTACGGGCTGGCGATCGACCTCAACCCGTTCCAGAACCCGTACCAGAGCGGGGATCTGGTGTTGCCGGAACTGGCGAGCGCGTACCTGAACCGAGGCCGGGCGCGGCCCGGGATGATCCGTCGTGGCGGCGTGGTAACCGACGCGTTCGCCGCCATCGGCTGGACCTGGGGCGGCTCCTGGCGGACGCCGCGCGACTACATGCATTTCTCGGCGACCGGACATTGATTCTCGAGGAATTGCGCGCGAATTCTTTTCTTTTCGTAAGGTGTTCCGGCTGAAAGAATTCCCTGACATCCCACAACGCAGGATTGAACCACCCATGAGCAAGCATGCCCGTCAGCGGAATGTCGGCCGGAATCTGCTGCTTGCCGCCCTGGCCGTCGTCGCCCGGCTGCGCGATGTGCGGCGACCGGCCCGTCATCAGCGGGCGGAGACCGTGTCGTGCCGGCCGGGACTGGCCGCGCAGGCGGTGGTGGCCGCGCGGTGGGCAGCACGATCCGATCTGGCGATGCGACGGCTGCGCGAGCTGATCGACCGCGTGACGGCAGGGGCCACCCACCTGGGGTGGCCCGTCCTCCAACTGGCGGCCGCGACCGCGATCGCACTGCCTGTAGTGCTCGTCCCCGACGCCGTCACCGTCGGCGATCCGGCCGCGGCGCGGACGGTCGACGTCGCCGCGCTCCGCAACGACTATGCCAGCTTCGTCCGCGGCCTGGTCGGCGAGCCCAGCGGCGATCAGGCCGCGATCGCGCCCGGTGAGCGTCCGCAGGTGGTCGAGGACGACGGCGGCGAGGCGAACGCGCAACCGGCAGCGGATCCCGGCGGCGATCCGGCGTCGGGCGGCGAAGACCCCGGACAACCGAGCCAGCCGGAGCTGCGGCTGCGGATCTCGCCCTACCTCTTCCTCGGCGGCAGCAAGATCCCGGAGGCGGGCATGGTCATGACCCGCACCGGGATCACCAGCTTCACCCTGGCGTTCGTCCTCTCCGACGGCGGCTGCGCCCCGGCGTGGGGCGGGTATCGGCCGCTGTCCGGTGACGCGGCCGGCGTGGTGCGCCAGATCCAAGCCGCGGGGGGAGAGGTCGTCGTCTCGTTCGGCGGGTGGTCCGGGCACAAGCTCGGCGAGCACTGCGCCACCCCGGGCGCGCTGGCTGCCGCCTATCAGCGGGTGATCGACGCCTACGGGCTGCGTGCCATCGACGTCGACATCGAGGCGAGCGAACTCACCGATCCGGCGGCGCAGGACCGGGTACTGCGGGCACTCGGGATGGTCGAAGCCGCCAACCCCGGCCTCACCACGATCGTCACCATGCCGGTCACCGCGGACGGTCTGAACTCGTGGGGGCTGCGCATGGTGCGGCGAGCGGTCGAGCTGCGGGTGCCGGTCGACGTCTGGACGATCATGCCGTTCGTGCTCGGCTTGCCCGGCGCCGACATGGGGCGGCTGACGATCAGGGCCGCCGAGCACACCCATGACCAGCTCGCGCGTTACCACCCCGATGCGTACCGGATGCTGGGCATCAGCTCGATGAACGGCGACACCGGCGCGGGCGAGACGGTGACGCAGGCCGACTTCCGCGAGATCCGCGACTACGTGCACCGGCACGGCCTGGCGCGGTTCACGTTCTGGGCGGTCAACCGGGACCGGCCCTGCCTCGACCGTGGCTTCCAGCCGTGCAGCGGCGTTCCGCAAACACCGTGGCAGTTCACCGACATTCTCAACGGCATTCCGCCGAATCCCTGAGCGTAGCTACTGTGGGGGCATGCGGATCGTGTCGCTGCTGCCGTCAGCCACCGAGATCGTGTTCGCGCTCGGCGCCGGTGACGATCTCGTCGGGGTGACCGTCGAGTGTGACTACCCGGCTGAGGCGCGCGGCAGACGGATCGTGTCGACGAGCACGATGCCCGAAGGACTCGACGCGGCGGGCATCGACGCGCTGGTCGCCGAACGCAAGGCGGCGGGGGAGGACGTCTACCGGCTCGACGAGGGCGCGCTCGCCGAGCTCGACGCCGACCTGGTGCTCACCCAGAACCTGTGCTCGGTGTGCTCGGTCGACGTCACCCAGGTGCGGCAGGCGCTCGACTTCCTCGGCAGCTCGGCGGAGGTGCTGAACGTCGACCCGCGCACGCTGCCCGAGGTGTTGGACTCCGTCCGCACCATCGGCGCCGCCATCGGGCGGTCGCCGGAGGCCGAGCGGCTGGTCTCGGAGCTGTCGGAGCGGCTCGACGTGACCGGCGACAAGGTCGCGGACCGCCGCCGGGTGCCGGCCCTGGTGCTGGAATGGACCGATCCGCCCTACGCGCCCGGCCACTGGATACCGGACATGATCACCGCCGCCGGTGGCGAGTGCGTGCTGGGCCGCTCCGGCGAGCACTCACTGCGCAGCGACTGGGCGACCGTTGCCGCGTCCGGCGCCGAGGTCGCGATCAGCGCGCCGTGCGGTTTCGACCTGCCGGGCTCGGCCGCGCTCGCCGCCGACGTCCTCGACCGGGCGCTGCTGCCCGCCGGGCTGCCGATGTGGGCGGTGGACGCCAACGCGCTGTTCGTGCGGCCGGGACCCCGGCTGGTCGATGGCGTCGAGACGCTCGCCGCGATCCTGCACCCGGAGGTGTTCGGCGAGCCGGATGCCGGCCGGGCGCGGGCCGTCCACTGAGCGAGGGCGTGCGCATGCGGACCCAAGTGGGAATCGTCGGGGCCGGGCCCGCCGGTCTGGTGCTGTCGCTGCTGCTCGCCGAGTGCGGCATCGACTCGGTGATCGTCGAGACGCGCAGCCGCGCCGCGATCGAGGAGACGATCCGCGCCGGTGTCCTCGAACAGGGCACGGTGGACCTCCTCGTCGATCATGGCGTCGGCGGGCGCGCGCTGGCGGAGGGCGCGAAACACGACGGCGTCGAGCTGCGTTACGGCGGCACCGGGCATCGCATCGACTTCGCCGGGCTCGTCGGGCGGTCGGTGTGGCTGTACCCGCAGCACGAGGTGCTCAAGGACCTGATCGCGGCCCGGGTGGCGGCCGGGGCGGACATCCGGTTCGAGGCCGCCGACGTGTCGCTGCGGGACGTGACCACCGACTCTCCGGTCATCGCGTTCACCGGCTCCGACGGCACGCCGGTCGAGCTGGGCTGCGACGTCATCGCCGGATGTGACGGCTCGGCCGGGATCAGCAGGCACACCATTCCCGAGTCCGAGCGCACCGATCTGTTCCGCGCGTATCCCTTCGGCTGGTTCGGGATTCTGGCCGAGGCGCCGAGGTCCGCGCCGGAGCTGATCTACGCCCACTCCCAGCGTGGCTTCGCGCTGATCAGCACGCGGACGCCGGACGTGCAGCGCATGTACTTCCAGTGCGATCCGGAGGAGGACGCCGACGCGTGGTCCGACGACCGGATCTGGCAGGAGTTGCAGGCGCGGGTCGCCGGAGACGGGTTCCGGCTCGCCGAGGGTCGCATCTTCCAGCGCGGCGTGGTGCCGATGCGCAGCCACGTGTGCACGCCGATGCGCTACGGCCGGTTGTTCCTGGCCGGGGACGCGGCGCACACCGTGCCGCCGACCGGCGCGAAGGGGCTGAACCTCGCGGTGTCGGATGTGCTGGTGCTGGCCAACGCGCTGGACGCGTTCTACGCCGACGGGTCGACCGAGCGGCTGGCCCGCTACGAGGAGGTCGCGCTGCGCCGGGTGTGGCGGACACAGCACTTCTCATGGTGGATGACGTCGATGCTGCACACCGCGCCGGACGCCTCACCGTTCGACGTGCGCCGCCAGCTCGGCGAGCTGGAGTCGGTCACCAGCAGTGTCGCGGGGTCCACGTATCTGGCCGAGGCCTACACCGGCTGGCCGTTCGAGAGCTGACGCGGCGGCTATGCCGCGCGTTCGCTGGGTGCCGGTCGCTCGATGTCGCGCGCAGGACTCGAGCGGTTACCGATGGCGCCCTGCTGGCGCATCAGATAGCGGCTGGCGAGGTCCTTCGTGATCGGTGGCCGCACGGTGTCGTAGAGCACCAGCAGTTCCAGCAGGATGCCGCCGATGATCCAGCCGGCGATGATGTCGGTGATCCAGTGCGTGTCGAGGAAGAACGTGATCGCACCCATCAGCAGCGACAGCCCGACGGTGGTCCAGACGGCCGCCCGTTTGCGCCTGGCGCCGCCGTACGCGATCAGCAGGTAGAAGAGCAGTCCCCAGGTGAGCACGACGTTGGCGGTGTGCCCCGACGGAAAGATCATCCCACCTTCGAACAGCGCCGTCTTGTCGAAGAACGGCTTGACCCGCCCGGTGGTCAGCTTCAAGGTGCCGACGATCAGGTTGACCGAGAGGATCGCGACGACGCAGAGCGTGATCGGGCGCCAGGTATGGCGATACCAGGCCAGCGTGGCCGCGCAACCGAGCATGAGCCCGCCGATCGGCTCCCGCTGGCCGATGTGATCGAGAGCGAGCGCGATCGGCTCGAGCCACGGCACCCGGTCCACCAGGCCGAGTTCGTGGCCGACGTGGTCGGCAGTGATCAGCAGACCGCTGTTGGTCCACACCTGAACCATCACGACGACGAACAGGGCGGCGCAGAATGCGAGCCGCCATGCCGCGTGCCGGTGAGTGACCAGCGTCGTGCCGAGCCTCGACACCACCACGGGCAAGCGCCAGCCCCCAGCGGTCACGGCACTGTCCTCGGTTCGTCGGCCATAGGTGTCCGGCCTTCCGCCCGACGCGCCCAACGTCGTGAAGCGGTCGGTGTCGTCGCTTTGCCTATGGACTACGGTCACGGTCGCACCCCCTTGTCGAGAGCGAACGAACGACCCGCCGCCGCGACCCTAACGGCCGGACACGGGTGGTCGCCCCTATTCAAGGGGAGCATGTGGCTTCTGGCGGGCAGCAAAGGGGGTCGCTTTGTGGTGGGCATATGCCCCGAACGTCCCTGCAAAATGCTCATCTCGGTACAAAACTAGTCCTGGCTCGGCGCGGTCGTGTTCACGGGCCGGTCAACGGTACGCAAGGCACGGGGTCTTGCATCGATCCGACACGCTCTGATATGTGCCCGGAACACTGTGACGTAAACCTGAGGGTAACAAGGGTCACCCGCGCGCCGCTGTCGTGTTTGCACAGTTGTGCACGACGCTGAGATTATCGTGCGACAACGTACAGATTGCGTCTCTGGTGCTCGATCATGAGCCGAGAGGGAATTCCCGTGACTCACATGGACGTCGAGATCGCGAGCCAGCCGCCGCTATGGCGCAAGGCGGCGGACCTGGCCGCGGACGGCGGAGATGCCCTGCCCCGGCCCGGGCAGCGCGTCGCGGTCATCGGCTGCGGCACCTCGCTGTACATGGCACAGACCTACGCGGCGCTGCGGGAAGCGGCGGGGCAGGGCGAGACGGACGCGTTCCCGGCGTCGGAGCTCCCGGCGCGGCGGTACGACGCGGTGGTGGCGCTGACCCGCTCGGGCGCCACGACCGAGGTCGTCGATCTGCTGACGCGGCTGCGCGGCACGGTGCCGACCACGGTGCTCACCACCGACCCGGACACCCCGGTCATGGGCGTCGCCGACAAGGCGCTGGTGCTCGACTTCGCCGACGAGCGTTCCGTGGTGCAAACCCGCTCGGCCAGCTGCGCGCTCGTCCTGCTCCGCGCCCACCTCGATCACGACGTCGACGCCGTCGTGGCGGACGGCGAACGAGCGCTCGCGGACGCGCTGCCTGCCGGTGCGGCCGAGCGGACGCAGTTCACCTTCCTGGGCTCGGGGTGGACGATCGGGCTGGCCAACGAGGCCGCGCTCAAGCTCAGGGAGGCGGCGCTAGCGTGGGCCGAGTCCTATCCGGGCATGGAGTACCGGCACGGCCCGATGAGCATCAGCGACGAGCGCAGCGTGGTGTGGGCGCTCGGCACGCCGCCGCGCGGACTCCCCGGCGAGGTGCGCCGCACCGGTGCGCTGTGGGTGGAGTCGGCGCGCGACCCGCTCGCCGAGCTGATCCGGGTGCAGCGGCTCGCGGTGGCGCTGGCCGCGCGGGACGGTCTCGACCCCGACCGGCCGCGCAACCTCACCCGGTCGATCATCCTCGATCGTTCCTGAGCGCCCGGCATGGCCTCGGATCGCTCCGGCTGCGTGATCGCGGTCGACGTCGGCGGCACCGCCGTGAAGGCGGCCGTCGTGGACCGGCACGGCACGGCCATCGCCCGGCTGAGCGTGCCGACCAGTCGCGACGGCGCGGACGGCGTCGTCGAGCAGCTCGGCCTGATCGCGGACGAACTGACGCACGCGGCGCACGCGCGGCTAATGACGCCGGTCGGGCTCGGCGTCGTCGTGCCAGGGCGGATCGACGAGGCGGCAGGGGTGGTCGCGCTCGCCGGGAACCTCGGCTGGCGGGACGTGCCGCTGCGTGCCCTGGCGGAGAAGCGCACCGGCCTGCCGGTGACGCTCGGCCACGACGTGCGCGCCGGTGGGCTGGCCGAGTTCACGCTGGGCTCGAGCAGGGGCGCGGGCGACCATCTGTTTCTTGCCATCGGCACCGGTGTGGCCGGGGCGATCATGCTCGGTGGCGAGCCGTATGACCGTGGCGGATACGCGGGCGAGATCGGGCACGTCGTCATCGAGCCGGACGGCGTGGAGTGCGGCTGCGGCGGCCGTGGGTGTCTGGAGACGATGGCCTCGGCGGGCGCCATCGCGCGCCGGTACGCCGAGCGGAGCGGTGCCCCGGTGACCGCGGCGGAGGTCGCGGCGCGGGCGGCGGCAGGTGAGGCCACGGCCGCTGCCGTGTGGCACGAGGCGGTCGACGTACTGGTCATCGCACTGGCTGGCTATGCGTTCGCGCTCGCGCCGGAGCTGATCGTCATCGGCGGCGGGCTGGCCGGGGCGGGCGAGCAGTTGCTGGCTCCGCTGCGCGACCGCCTCGCAGACCGGCTGGGCTTCCAGCGCATGCCGACGGTGGTGGGCGCCGAGTTGGGGGAGCTGGCCGGATGCCTGGGTGCTGGCTTACTGGCCTGGCGCGCGGCCGGTCGGGAGGTGCGGCCATGACCGTGTTGTCCGGTGCCAGGGTGGTCAGCGGTGACGAGGTGTTCGACCACGGTTGGGTCCGGGTCGAGGGTGACCGGATCGCCGAGGTCGGTAGTGGTCCCGCGCCCACGAGCGACGTCACCGATCTCGGCGGGGCGTGGTTGGTGCCGGGCTTCGTCGACATTCATGTGCACGGCGGCGGGGGCGCGTCGTTCTGCGACGGCGATCCGGGCCAGGCTCGGCGGGCGGCGGAGTTCCATCTCGCGCACGGCAGCACCACGGTGATCGCCAGCCTGGTGACGGCGCCGGCGGGCAGCTTGCTCGACTCGGTGCGGATGCTGGCACGGCTGGCCGAAACGGGCGTGATCGCGGGGACTCATTTGGAGGGGCCGTATCTCGCGGCTGCCCGGTGCGGGGCGCACGATCCGGCGCTGTTGCGGGTGCCGGACCTCGATGAGCTGGCGGGGTTGCTCGACGCGGGTCGCGGCACGGTCAGGCAGGTCACCGTGGCGCCGGAGCTGCCCGGCGCGCTGGACGTGATCAAGCTGATCGCCGATGCCGGGGTGGTGGCGGCCGTCGGCCACACCGATGCGACGTATGCGCAGGCGCGTGCCGGGTTCGACGCGGGAGCCACGCTGGCGACGCATCTCTACAACGGCATGCGCCCCGTCCACCACCGCGAGCCCGGCGTGGTGACCGCGGCGCTGGCGGACGAGCGGGTCGCGGTCGAGCTGATCAACGACGGGGTGCACCTGCATCCGGCGATCGTGCGGGACGCGTTCGCGCGTGCCGGTGCGGGCCGGGTGGCGTTGGTGACCGATGCGATGACGGCGGCGGGCGCGGGGGACGGCGAGTACGAGCTGGGCGGACGGCACGTCGTCGTCACCGCCGGGGTCGCCCGGCTGGCCGACGGGGGTGCGATCGCGGGCAGCACGCTCACCATGGATGTCGCAGTGCGGCGCGCGGTGCGGGAGGCCGGAGTGTCCATGGTGGACGCGGTCCGCGCTGCGGCGACAACCCCGGCGTGGGTGCTCAGGCTGGACCGGGTGGGTGCGATCGCCGCCGGGCAGCAGGCGGACCTTGTGGTGCTCGACGACGACCTCGCGGTGCGGCGGGTCATGCGCCGGGGTCGATGGGTAAGTACGTCACGTACTTGACGTACTTACCTGGACCCGCCACACTCATATCGGAGGTGTGAGATGTCGGCAGTCCATTACGAGTCGTACACAGACGCCCGGGCGCACTTGAAGGACCTGCTCGACGCCGCCGAGCGGGGGAAGGTCGCCACGGTCCGCCGGGACTCGGCGCGCGCGGCCGTCGTCGATGTCGGGCGGTTGCTGCCCTTTCTCATCTCGGTCGTGCCGTCACGGGCTTCGGTCGTCGCCGAGGACGACGGCTGGTCGGTGTTCATGCCGGGTGTACCGGTCGCGGCGGACGGTGCCACGTTCGACGAGGCGATCACCGAGATGATCGACGCGCTGCGGGAGTACGCGGACGATTGGCAGAATCGGCTGCTCGACACGCCGAACCATCGCGAGCACTGGGGTCTGGTGCAGCTGATCGCGCTCAGCGACGAGGATCAGTTGCGTGAATGGCTGGTCGGGCAGGTGCAGTGAGCTGGCCCGAACCGACGCGGAAGGACCATGAGGCCTTCTGTCGCAACGAGGGCTGGCGCAAGGTTCGCGATGCATGCGGGCGAACCGGAACTCATCACCTCACCTATGAGCTCCACCTGCCGGACGGCCGAGTGCTGCGGACCCGCGTCTCGCACCCGCCCGATCGCAGCACCTACGGCCCCAGCATGTGGCACCACATCTTGCGTGACCAGTTGCACGTCGACCAAGCGGAGTTCTGGGCGTGCGCCCGGGACGGTGAGAAGCCGGGCCGGGGCGTGCCGGAGCCACCGGCAGCGGCGCTGCCGGCCGAACTCGTCCTTCTGCTGATCTCCCGGGTGGGCCTCTCCGATGACGAGGTGCGTGCGATGACGAAGAACGAAGCGGTAGCGCGAGTGCAGCGATACTGGACCGAGGGCCGCTGATCCGGCGGACGCGCTGCACGCCCTCACCCGTTCGGTGCTGGGGGGTAGGCCGAACGGCCCACTCCGTATCTGACGGTGATCGATGTGAACCGCTGGGTCAGCGGCTTGTCACGAGCGCCCCCTTTGTATCACTATTAACGGTCGGGGTCCGCGAGTGGTTTGTCCAAGTCTGATGGAGTGGAGGGTGGACGCGTGCGCCGACCGCTGCGAGTAGCGCTGGTGGCCCCGCCGTATTTCGACGTTCCGCCCACGGCTTATGGGGGAGTGGAGGCGGTCGTCGCCGACCTCGCCAACTCGCTGACCGCCGCTGGGCACGACGTCACCGTGATCGGGGCGGGGCGGCCGGGCACGACCGCTCGGTTCGTCCCGGTGTGGGACGACACGATTTCCCACCGCCTCGGTGAGCCGTACCCCGAGGTGATGCACGCGGTACTGACCCGGCGAGCCGTGACGGAGCTGGCCGCGACATCCGGCGTCGACGTGGTGCACGACAACACCCTCGCCGGTCCGCTCAACGCGCCCAGCTACCACCGCGACGGGCTCGCCACCGTCGTGACCGTGCACGGCCCCGTCGACGCCGACCTGCGCCGCTACTACCGCGCGCTCGGCACCGACGTCCAGCTCGTCGCGATCAGCGACCGGCAACGCACGCTGGCACCCGAGCTGAACTGGATCGGCACGGTGCACAACGCGCTGCGGCTGCGGGACTGGCCGTTCCGGGCCGACAAGGACGACTACGCCCTGTTCCTCGGCCGGTTCCACCCGGACAAGGCACCGCATCTCGCCTTGGACGCCGCGCACCAGGCAGGCGTCCCACTGATCCTCGCCGGCAAGTGCGCCGAGCCGATCGAACGGGAGTACTTCGACCGGGAGGTGCGGCCACGGCTGACCGAGCGGGACCACGTCTACGGCGTCGCCGACGCGACGGCGAAGCGGCGGCTGCTCGCCTCGGCGCGATGCCTGCTGTTCCCGATCCGGTGGGAGGAGCCGTTCGGCATGGTCATGATCGAGGCCATGGCCTGCGGCACACCGGTCGTCGCCCTGCGAGCCGGGGCCGTGCCCGAGGTGGTCGTCGACGGTAAGACGGGGCTGATCCTCGACCACCCCGACAACCTCGCCGACGCGCTGCACGCGGTGAAGGCCATCGACCCCGCCGACTGCCGCGCGCACGTCGCCACGCATTTCGACGTCGCGAACCTCGTCACCGGGTACGAGGACGCCTACCGGCGAGCGCTGCGGCAGGTCACCGCGGCGCGCCTGCTGGACTCGCGCGTCTACAGTCCGCTGGACGCCGTGCTGCCCGGTGAGCGCAACGACCCGCAGGCCGCGCCGCGGGCGTAGCCTGGTCGGGTGGCCGAGACGTTTCACCCGGCGGTACGCACCTGGTTCGAGCGGCGGTTCCCGCACGGCCCGACCGCGCCGCAGGCCGACGGCTGGCGGGCCATCGCCGACGGACACGACACCCTGATCGCCGCGCCGACCGGCTCCGGCAAGACCCTCGCCGCGTTCCTCGTCTACATCGACCGGCTGTATCGGGCGCACGAGCGGGGCGAGCCGGAGCGGGACGGCCCGCAGGTGGTGTACGTGTCGCCGCTGAAGGCGCTGGCGGTCGACATCCAGCAGAACCTGGAACAGCCACTGCGCGAGATCGCCGACACCGCCGACGAGCTGGGCCTGTCCGCACCCGACATCCGGATCGCGGTGCGCACCGGAGACACCGCCGCCTCCCAGCGCGCGGCGATGCTGCGGCGACCGCCGCACTTCCTCGTCACCACCCCGGAGTCGCTGTATCTGCTGGTGACGTCCGAGCGCGGCCGGGAAATGCTGCGCGGCGTCGACTCGGTGATCGTGGACGAGATCCACGCGGTCGCGGGCAACAAGCGCGGATCGCATCTGGCGCTGACGCTGGAACGGCTCGGTCACGTCGCCGGGCGGGCGTCGCAGCGGGTGGGGCTGTCGGCCACCCAGCGGCCCATCGACGTGGTAGCGCGGCTGCTGGTCGGCGCAGGGCGCTGCCACCAGGACGGCTCACCGCGGTGCGCGATCGTCGACACCGGCCACCAGCGCGAACTCGACCTCACCCTCGAACTGCCCGACGACGAGCTGGCCATGGTCGCCTCGACCGAGCAGATGGGGCAGATCCTGGACCGGATCGCCGCCCACGTCGCCGCGCACCGGACCACGCTGGTGTTCGTCAACACCCGGCGGCTGGCCGAGCGCGTGGCCCACCAGCTCGGCGAACGGCTCGGTGAGGAACAGGCCCCTGGCGGCCCGGCCCGGCCCAACGAGGCTGGGCCTGCGGCCCGGCCGAGTGGTCGATTTGGTGACGCAGGCGATCACCGTGAGGCGGAAGCGCCGGGACGGCAGGGTAGCGAAATAGTCGCGGCGCACCACGGCAGCCTGTCGAAGGACCGCAGACTGCGGGTGGAGCGACGGCTGCGCGCCGGTGACCTGCGTGCCCTGGTGGCCACTGCGTCGCTGGAGCTGGGCATCGACATCGGCCCGGTCGAGCTGGTCTGCCAGATCGGCTCGCCGCGCAGCATGGCGACATTCCTGCAGCGGGTCGGCCGCTCCAACCACACCCGCACCGGCACCCCGAAGGGCGTGCTGTACCCCACCAGCCGGGACGAGCTGGTCGAGTGCGCCGGACTGCTGCGCGGGGTGCGGTCCGGCAGGCTCGACGCCCTGCTCGTGCCGCAGGCGCCGCTGGACATCCTGGCCCAGCAGGTCATCGCCGAGTGCGCGGCCGAGGACTGGCACGAGGACGAGCTGTTCGCTCTCGTCCGGCGGGCGGCGCCGTTCGCGGAACTGTCCAGAGAGGACTTCGACCACGTCCTCGACCTGATCTCCGACGGCATCCGCACCGGGCGCGGCCGACGCGCGGCGTATCTGCACCGCGACCAGGTCAACGGCATGCTGCGCGCTCGCCGTGGCGCCCGGATGACCGCGCTGACCTCCGGCGGGGCGATCCCGGAGCTGGGCGACTACCGGGTGATCGCCGAGCCGGACGAGACGCCGGTCGGCACCGTCAACGAGGACTGGGCGATCGAGAGCATGGTGGGCGACGTCTTCCTGCTCGGCACCACCTCGTGGCGGATCCGCCGGGTCGAGCCCGGCACCGTCCGCGTGGTCGACGCCCACGGCGCGCCACCGTCGGTGCCGTTCTGGCTCGGCGAGGCGCCCGGCCGCACCGTCGAGCTGTGCGGCGAGGTCTCGGACATCCGCGCCGAGGTCGAACGACGGCTGCGCGCCGACGACCACGACGGCGCCCTCGGCTGGCTCACCACCGAATGCGGCATCGACCACGCCGCGGCCGAGGAGATCGTGCGCTACCTCGGCGCCGCCTACGCCGCACTCGGCGCACTGCCCACAATGGACACGATCGTGCTGGAGCGGTTCTTCGACGAGAGCGGCGGGATGCAGCTCGTCGGGCACGCGCCGTTCGGAGCCCGGCTGAACCGCGCGTTCGGCCTCGCGCTGCGTAAGCGGTTCTGCGTCAGCTTCGACTTCGAGCTGCAGGCCGCCGCCAGCGACGACGCGATCCTGCTCTCACTCGGGCTCGAACACAGCTTCCCACTCGCAGAGGTCCCGACGTTCCTCGCCTCGCCGACGGTGGAGGACGTCGTCCGGCAGGCGGTGCTCACCTCACCGATGTTCGCCGCGCGGTGGCGATGGAACCTCAACCGGTCGCTGGTCGTGCCGCGCATGCGCGGTGGCCGCAAGAACCCGCCGCCGATCCAGCGGATGGAGGCCGACGACCTGATGGCGGCGGTGTTCCCGGCGCTGGCGGCGTGCCAGGAGAACGTGGCGCCCGGCCCGATGGAGATCCCCGACCAGCCGCTGATGCAGCAGACCGTGGCCGACTGCCTGCACGAGGCGATGGACATCGACGGCCTGCGGGAGATGGTGCGCGGCATCGAAATCGGCCGCATCAGGGTCGTGGTGCGCGACACCACCGAGCCGTCCGTGCTGGCGCACGAGATCCTCAACGGCGCGCCGTTCACCTTCCTCGACGATGCTCCGCTCGAGGAACGCCGCAGTCGGGCGGTGCCGCTGCGCCGTGGCCTGCCGGTGGAGCCGGCGGACCTCGGCAGGCTGGATCCCGAGGCCGTCGAGCGGGTGCGCGCCGAGGTCAGACCCGACCCGCGTGACCCCGACGAGCTGCACGACGTGCTGATGACCGTCATCGGGCTGCGTCCCGACCCGGAATGGCAGGGCTGGTTCGAGGAGCTGGTGGCCGAGCGCCGCGCCGTCACCGTGTATACGCCGTCGGGCGAGCTGTGGGCGGCGGTGGAACGCAGGCCGACCGTCGAGCTGCTGTTCCCCGACGGCGGCGTGGTGCCGGATCACCGCTCGCCGGGCGCCGCCGCGTCGCTGGACCGGGAGGCGGCTGCCGCCGAGATGCTGCGCGGGCACCTCGAATGCCGGGGTCCGGCCACGATGGCCGAGCTGAGCGAGGCGACGCTGCTGTCCACATCGGACGTCACCATCGCGGTGGCACGGCTGGAGACCGAGGGCTTCGCGTTCCGAGGCCACTTCACGGAGCCCGTCGGCGCCGAGGAGATCTGCGCCCGCCGGATCCTGTCCCGGATCCACGGCTACACGCGGCAGCGGCAGCGCCGCGAGATCGAGCCGGTCACCGCGCGGGACTTCATGCGGTTCCTGCTGCGCTGGCAGCACGTCGCCCCAGGCACCCGGCGAGAGGGCAAGCTCGGCGTGATCGCCGTCGTCGAACAGCTGCAAGGCTTCCAGCTCGCCGCAGGCGCGTGGGAGGACGTGCTCGCGGCGCGGGTGGAGGGCTACCGGCGCGAGTGGCTCGACGAGGTGTGCCTGTCCGGCGACGTCACCTGGGGACGGCTGTCGCTGCGGGCCCGGGCCGCCGAACAGGCGCCGCGACACAGCGGCATGACGCCGTCCCGCGCGACCCCGATCACGCTCGCCATCCGCGACGACCTGCCGTGGCTGCTGGAGGCCGCGCGGGGCGAGCGCACCCCGTCGCCGCCGGGGCCGGGGCGCACCGCCGACGTGGTCGAGGCGCTGGCGAACCACGGTGCGCTGTTCGCCACCCAGCTCGCCACCACGACCGGCAGGCTGCCGAGCGAAATCGACGAGGCGCTGTGGGACGCCGTCGCGCGGGGCCTGGTCACCGCCGACGGGTTCGGCGCGCTGCGGGCGCTGCTTTCGCCGTGGCGCACGCAGCGCACGGTCGGGACGCGGCGACTGCGGAAGGCGGGCCGGACCGCGGTCGCCCGGTCCTCGGGACGCTGGTCGCTGCTGCCAGGCGAGATGGCGACGGATATCGATGGCCGGACGTCTCGGCACACCGAAGTCACCCTGGCCGTACCGCTCAACTCTTCGGCCACTCGGGCGGACCTCCGGCCCACCCTCGCTGAGCCGAGCCGAGCCGCCGGTGGCGACCCGGACGAGCTGGCCGAGGCCGTTGCCGAGCAGCTTATCGCGCGGTGGGGCGTGGTGTTCCGGGACCTGCTGGTGCGCGAGACGTCGGCGGTGCCGTGGCGGGAGGTGCTGTGGGCGCTGCGGCGGATGGAGGCGCGCGGCACGGTCCGGGGCGGCCGGTTCGTCAACGGCTTCGCCGGTGAGCAGTTCGCCGCGCCCGAGGCCGTCGACCAGCTGCGGGCGGCCCGGAAGGCGTCGCACGACGGCGAGACCATCCGGCTGCCCGCCGCCGACCCGCTGAGCCTGACCGGCATCCTGCTGCCCGGCCAGCGGATACCGGCGCTGCCCCGGGAAACCGTCAGCTACCTCGACGGCATGGCCGAGTCGAGGCGCGAAGCCTAGGGACCTTCGACTCCGGCGAATTGTCGGTGCCCGGTGCGAGGATGTCCGCGCCACAGCGATGAGTTTCCTGCCCGGCCGTGGTCAGTACTGGTGGCAGACGCGACCGGGAAGAACAGAATGGAGCGGGCATGAGTGGGGTACGGGTTCTCGTCGGCACGCGCAAAGGCGCGTTCGTGCTGACCTCGGACGGCAAGCGCGAGGACTGGACGGCCAGCGGGCCGCACTTCGGCGGCTGGGAGATCTACCACGTCGCGGGATCCCCGGCGGATCCCGATCGGCTCTACGCCTCGCAGTCGACGGCGTGGTTCGGGCAACTGATCCAGCGCTCGGACGACGGCGGCGCGACGTGGCAGCCGGTGGGCAAGGACTTCGACTACGACGGCGATCCCGGCACCCACCAATACTACGACGGCAAGCCGGTGCCGTGGGAGTTCAAGCGGGTCTGGCACCTCGAGCCGTCGCTGACCGACCCGGACACGGTGTACGCGGGCATCGAGGACGCCGGGCTGTTCCGCACCGTTGACGGTGGTCAGTCGTGGCGGGAGCTGCCCGGGTTGCGAGCCCACGGGTCGGGGCCGCACTGGCAGCCGGGCGCGGGCGGGCTGTGCCTGCACACGATCATCCAGCACTCGGCCGACGAGAATCGGCTGTTCATCGCGATCTCCGCGGCCGGAACCTTCCGCACCGACGACGGCGCGAAGACCTGGCAGGCGATCAACCGCGGCCTGAAGTCCGACGGCATCCCCGACCCCGACGCCGAGGTCGGGCACTGCGTCCACCGCATCGCCATGCACCCGTCCCGGCCGGACGTGCTGTTCATGCAGAAGCACTGGGACGTCATGCGCAGCGACGACGCGGGCGACAACTGGTACGAGATCAGCGGTGACCTGCCGACCGACTTCGGCTTCCCCATCGCGGTCAACGCCAACGAGCCGGACACCGTCTACGTCGTCCCGATCACCAGCGACTCGCTGCACTACCCGCCGGACGGCAAGCTGCGGGTGTACCGCAGCCGGGCCGGGGGCAACGAATGGGAGCCGCTGACGAGCGGGCTGCCGCAGCAGAACTGTTACGTCAACGTGCTGCGGGACGCGATGGCGGTCGACTCGCTCGACGAGTGCGGCGTCTACTTCGGTACCACCGGCGGCCAGGTCTACGGTTCGCCCGACGGTGGCGACAACTGGGCGCCGATCGTGTCGAACCTGCCGTCGGTGCTGTCCGTCGAGGTGCAGACGCTGTCATGATCCGCGTCAAGCTGCCGACCCATCTGCGGAATCTGGCCCATGTGGACGGTGAGGTGGCGCTCGACGTCGACGGCGCCGCCTCGGTGTCGTCGGTGCTGGACGCGCTGGAGGCAGAGTATCCGGTGCTGCGCGGCACCATCCGCGACACCAGTACCGGCAAGCGCCGGGCGTTCGTGCGGTACTTTGCCTGCGAGCAGGACCTCTCGCACGATCCGCCCGGCACGCCGTTGCCGGACCGGGTTGTCGGCGGCGATGAGCCGTTGCTTATCGTCGGCGCGATGGCGGGCGGTTAGCGTCAGCCGGCGGGTTCCAGCGTGGTGATCTTGTGGCCCGGCCTGCCGAGGTAGGTGGTCAGGCCGGGCGGGGCGTACCGGTTTTCCTTGCGGTGGCGGTCGACCGCGCTCGACGCCACTGACTCGTGGTCGTCGGTCATGCCGAGGCGGCGGTCGTAGCGGGGCAGCAGCCGGAAGAAGCCCGCGCGGGAGTCGTGCAGCTGTCCGTGGGGGTCGGGCGCGACGTACCTGCCCGCGTTGCGTGTCTTGAGGTCGCTGGCGCCGGTGCGGGCGAACGCGTCGGCGTTGAACGCCAGCCCGGCCGAGCGGGCCCGGTCGGCCAGCCAGAGCAGCGCGATGTCCGACAGGGCGCTGTCGGTGTAGCCGCCGCCGACGTCGGAGTGGTCGCCCGCGAACCACACCTGCTCGCAGCGTTGCTCCCGCGCTGACTCCGATCGTTGCCAGATGGCGGGTTCGAACGGGCCGCGCTTCTCGTCGATCGACAGCGCCTGGCAGGCGCTGTCGACGTACGAGGTCAGCGTCGTGTCGTGGAAGCTCCAGCGCCGGTTGATCAGCCTGGTCAGCCAGGACCCGGTGAACGGGATGCCGAGCGCGCCGACGGTGTCCCAGACGCCGACGAAGCGAATGCGGGTCTCGTGCGAGTAGTCGCGCCGGAACCGCTCGGCCTCGTCGCTCGCCGGTCCGGTGTCGCGCGCGCGGTTGCGGTAGAGGGTGTACGCCTCGTCGATGCGATGCGCCTGGTCGCGGCGGAGCACCCCGGCGTTGCGGATGAGTCCCACCGTGCTGCGCGCGGTGTAGGCGCCCCGGCTGAACCCGAGGAAGAACAGCTCGTCGCCGGGGTCGAAGTTCTCCACCACGAACCGGTAGTTCTCCCGAACCTCGCGGGAGAGGCCGAACCCGAACGCCCCGCCCCGGACGCGCTCATCGGGGCTGGCGCCGACCCCTTTCCGGTAGGAGGGCAGTTGCTCCAAACCGGTGTCATCCACGGGCGCGATCGACCGGTACAGCTTGACGACGTTGGTCACCGCTGGCTGCTCCGCGGTGCTCCAGGTGCCGTCACTGCACATCACCAGACGCTTGGACATGCTGCCTCCAGCGGTGTCCGGGTGTGGCGACGGTGCCGCACCCTTGCCGACGACCCGTTGTCGCGTCCCGGGCGCGGACGGTTACGCACCACCGCCGAGATTCACCGGTCAGGCGGCATCGGCGGGGACGGTGGCGAGGACCGCGTGGCCCGCGGCGGTGAGCCCGGCGGGCACTCGTTGGCCGATCGCGCCAGGGCGCAGCGGATGGATGAGCCGGTAGCGGGCGAGCGCGTGCGCGGTGGTCTGGTCGCAGCAGGTGATGCCGTCGATGTAGAGGTCGGGCTCGCAGCTGCACGTCATCTCGGCTCGATGCTGCGCGACCGCACGCAGCATCGCGAACACGCGTTTAGAGCCGACGCCGGGGAATGACACCGCTGCCGAGCTGGTTTCTGCCACCGAGATATCCGGCACTGGCGCGACCTGGGAGCTGATCATCTGATACCACCTAGTGAACTGGTAGTTATCCTTAGTGAAATGGTAAGCCCATGTCGGGTTCGCGTCAATTGCCCGAGGTCGGTGGTCGGTCTACCGGATCGCGTCGACCGGTATCGGCTGCGCGTAGCGGGCCAGCCGCCGTAGTAGCTCGTCGTGGCCGGTGCCGCGAAACTCCGGTAGCGAGCCGTTCCGTGGCAGCCGGTCGGCGACGAAGGCGAAGCCGAATCGGGCGACCGTGCGCGGGCTGGGCAGGACGTCGCCACCGAGATAGGTGAGCACGGTCAGCTCGCTGCGCGCGTCGGCTTCGAGCGTTCCCGCCCAGCCGCAGCGCTCGTCCCACAGCAATGCGGTGTCACAGTGGGGAAAGCGCGGCAGCCGGGTGTCGAGCGCGAGGTAGGCGTTCATCGGACGCGCCAGGTCGAGACAGTAGGTGTTGCCGGTCAACGCGAGCGCGTCGGCGACCTGCCCGACGTAGCGGTGCAGTCCGTCCGCCGTGGTCTGGTCGATGCCCAGATCCATACCCACCTCGCTGGTGCCACCCGGTCCAGGCGCCAGTCTTCATCGGGTGAATTCGTCGAAGAAGGGCCAAACTCCGGTGAGAACGATGACTTTCGGCTCTTACGGGGGCGATCCGGCGAGCTTCGGCTGACGTCTTCCGGTGTGAGGCGCGTTCTGTAAGAATGCGGTGTCATCTGTAGGGACGTCGGGGCCCGACCTTGGATGTACCAGCGTGCCCACACATCGCCGTCAGCCGACTACCCGGTGGCGCAGGCTCATCCTCATCCTTCGTGTCCTTTTTGGACGGCCGACGCACACCGCCCGGCGGCCGTGGCTGGCGGCGTATCTGGGCGCCGCCGTCGTGATCGTGCTGCCCATGCTGGCGATATCCGGCACCGGCGGCAGTCCCGCCGCCCCGCTCGCGGCGCGCTCGGCCGCCGACGCCGCGAGCATCGGCGACCCCGCACGCGCGGCCACACCGACCGTCACCCGCCGCGAGTCGCTGCCGTCCGGGCCCTACCTGTACCTGCAGAGCGATCACCTGCCGGACGTGTGCGACGTCATGCGGCGCACCGGGGTCACCGGGTTCACGCTGGCGTTCATGCTCTCCGACGGCGGCTGCCGGGCGGTGTGGAGCGGCGGTGAGCCGGTGGCCGAGCGAGCCGCGAGGCTGATCCCCGAGATCCGATCTGCTGGGGGAGACGTGGCGGTCTCGTTCGGCGGCTGGGCCGGGCTGAAGCTGGGACAACGCTGCCCGGACGCGCGGGCGCTGGCGGCGGCGTACCAGCGGGTGATCGACCGGTACCGGCTCCGCGCGATCGACGTCGACATCGAATGGCACGAGTTCGAGAGCGCCGCCGCCCAGGACCGGGTGCTGACCGCGTTGAAGATCGTCGAGTCGGCCAATCCCGGCATCGCGACCAGCGTCACGGTCCCGGTCACCGGGGACGGCCTCAACTCCTGGGGTGACCGCTTGGTGGGGCGTGCCGCCGAGCTCCGGGTGCCGGTCGACGTCTGGACGATCATGCGTGCGGCATCAGCTCGGCCACCACCATCCCGGCACACCGGCCGCCAGGCTCTACCGGAGGCTGGGCATCAGCTCGATGAACGGCGACACCGGCGCCGGGGAGACCGTCACCCAGAACGACTTCCGCGACATCCGCCGCTACGTGGACCGGCGCGGCCTGGGGCGGTTCACGTTCTGGGCGGTCAACCGGGACCGGCCCTGCCCGCGTCACGGTGAGCTGCCGTGCAGCGGCGTCGCGCAACGCCCGTGGGAGTTCACCGGGATCGTCGGTGGCGGGTCGAGGCGGCCCGGGCTCAGTCCGTGAAGCCGTCCAGGGCGAGCTGCATGACCTCGGCGCGCTTGCCGGTGAGATCGGCATCCGACGCGATGACCGCTCGACGAAGTTCTTGCAGGCCGGTCTCGAGATGGCAGCGCGGTTCGTCCGCCAGGTCGGGGTCGCGGAGCCGATCCTCGACGCGTCGCACCAGCAGTAGCGCCATCCGTGCCAGCTCATCGGGCAGCGTGCACGGCTGTTCGGTCGGGGCTGGGTACATCGCACCATGCGCGGCCGCGCCTCGCCGCCGCCCCGCCGGTTCCGTCCAGGTGTGCCCCATGGGGTCAGCGTGGCCGGTCCGCTGTCGACCGGCGAGAGGCGAAGGTCATCACGGGTGATGCCGGCGGACCTATCTGCCGGTGCGGTCGGTGTCCGAGAGCTCGGCGATGATCTCGGTGACGACGGGATCGTCGCTCACCACGGCGTGTGCGACGTCGAGCAGCCGGAGGTTGCGGTCGTGCGCGTGGCGTTCGAGCAGATCGAAGGCGGTGCCGACGGCGATCCCGGCGCGCGCGGCGAGGACACCCTTGGCCTGTTCGATGGCGAGTCGGCTGTTGAGCGCGCTCTGTAGCTGCTCGATCATGACGTTGCGTTCCCGGCTCGCGCGTTCGTGCAGCAGCGCGATGGTCGCGACGTCGGCGAGCGCCTGACCCACGGCGAGCGCGTCCTCGTCCAGTGCACCCGGCGACGTGGTGAACAGGTTCAGCCCGCCCACGGTTTCGTCCCGCAGCCGCATGGGCAGCGCGTGCACGGCCGCGAACCCCGCTCCGATCGCCTCCTGCGTGAACAGCGGCCAGCGGTCGGTCGCCGCGGCGAGGTCGTCACACACCACCGGGATGCCGGTGTGGTAGCAGTCGAGGCACGGTCCTTCGGCGTTCTGCAGCTGGAACAGTTCGAGCACCCGGGCCTGCTCGCTGGACGCGGCGAGGACGTTGAGCGTGCCGTGGTGGTCGGCCAGCAGCAGGCCGACCGCGTCCACGCCGAGGACGCGCTGGCCGCGACGGGTGAGCCGATGCAGGAAGTCGATCACGTCGAAGTCGGCGACCAGCGTGTCGGTGAGCTCCGCGAACGTCTGCGCGAGGGTGGATTCAGGCCCCGTCATGGTGTGTCTTCCCTCGGTTGCTCGATAGTGAGGTCCTCATCGTTGGCATCAAACGACATGCGGCGTTCGACGACGGAACGCGCGAGCTCGGTCAGCCGGACGTTCTGGCGATAGGCTCGGGCCCGCAGCCGAACCAGTGCCTCCAACACCGGGATACCCAGCTGCGCGGATACCATGCCGGCCGCCTGGTGCACCTCGGCATGCCACAGCGTGACCCCGTCGCTGCTCGCGCCGTTGTTGTCCGGCGATGTCATGACGCCGCTGCGGGTGTCGAGCACGAGCAGCAGCGCCGTGTCGGCGTAGGCCAGCGCGTCCAGCAGCTGGTCCTGGGTCAGGTCGCTGGGCACCTCGCGGTACAGGTCGAGCACGCCCACCCGGATGGCGCCGAGCGCGAGCGGGAGGCTGTACACGGCGCGGAGACCACGCCGGCTCATCTCGGGCGCGAACGTGGGCCACCGCCGCATGTTCTCGGCCGACGTCAGGTCACTGACCAGCACCGGACGGCCCGAGTCCAGCGCCTCGAAGCCTGGCCCCTGGCCCAGGGTGATCTGCAGATCGGAGGCATCCCGTGCGCCGGAGCCGGTGGTGTAGACCTGCTCGATGCCGCTGACGCCGCTGGCCAACAGGAGGTCGGCACCACTGGCGGCGACGGCGTCGACCGCGGCGAGACAGGCGTGCTGTGGCCCCGGTGTGGTCTGCTCGCGCCGCGCGCACAGCGTCGTCGCGGTCCAGACCCGCATCGCGCGCTCGCCGTTCACTGTGGATCCGCCTCGTCGTCGACGACAATGGTCACGCATCCTAGCCGGAACGGGAGGAACGGCCCGTTCCGAGTCACGGTGTCGTGGCCGAATACCCGGGAGAAAGAGGCGAAGGTCCCTCTGCCGGCCCGGAATCACTCGCCGGGCACGACCGTGACGGTGACCCGGTCGGCCAGCCGGTACGGGTTCGGCGTGACGAGCGCCCCGACGACGCGGCGCAGCCGGGAGACCTCGGCGCGGACGGTCACCGCGTGCTCGGCGTCGCCGAAGATGATCGTGCTCAACCGTCCGGCGGTCAGCCCGGCGGCACCGGCTTCGCTGAGCGCTCGCAGGATCTGCGCGTGCCGCCGGGTGAGCGAGGTGCGCCAGCTCGCCTCGTCGGAGCGGACCTCGAGCGTCGGCTCGCCGGTGAGGTCGAGCCGGGCGGTGATGGCGCCCGCGCGGTCGCGCGGACGGATCAGCCAGCCCTCCCCGTTGGAAATGCGCTCCGGCAAGCACAGCCCCATGCCCGGCACGGCGAGTGCGCGGTCCGGGCACGGCGCCTCGATCCGGTCGCTGGCCGCGATGCCGGAGTGGTGGGCGACCCAGCCGTGGTCGTCGACGACGAGCACCGGGCCGGACTGCGTACCGAGCAGCGGTTCGGTGGTCCGGCGAAGCTGGTCGAGCCGGTCCTGGTGCCAGCGCCACAGCCGGGCCTCGGCCAGCCGGACCGCGCTCTGCACCAGCGAGCCGATCGCCGGGTGCAGCGTCAGGGCGGGTCCGCTGACGTCGACCACCGCGAGCAAATCGCCGGTGCGCGGATCGTGCACCGGCGCCGCGGTGCAGTACCACGGGATCTGCGTCTGCTCGAAATGCTCGGCCGAGAACAGCTCGACGGGTGTCTGCTCCGCGAGCGCCGTGCCGATCGCGTTGGTCCCGACCACCTGCTCGGTCCACCGGGCGCCCTCGACGAAGCTGAGCTGGTCGGCGACCATCCGCACCCGCGCGGACCCCTCGCGCCACAGCACGATGCCGTCGGCGTCGCAGACGACCATGAGGAACTGGGACGCGTCGGCCACGCTGGTGAGCACGGCGCGCAGCTCGTCGATCACCTGGCTCAGCGGCGAGGAGTGGCGCAGCCGCTCGATCTCCGCGGCGGGCAGGTGTTCGCGGGTGTTGCGGCCGTCGGGGTCAAGGCCGAGCGCCAGCATCCGCGACCAGGACCGGGCCACCAGGGCGCGCGGCCGGGCGGGTGGACGGCCCCCGCCGAGCACGGCGTCGTGGATGCGCCGCAGCTCGCGGGCATGCGTCGGCAGGTCGGTGCCGGGTGCGATCGCACCGAAGACTGCCGTTGTCATCGCGCCTCCGAAAAGGTTCCCTCCAGGATAAGGGCAGGATGTGGCTGTCATGCAACACGCTGCAACGCTTCCTGACCGTCGCACTCGGGTGTGTGCTGGGACACATGACAGACAGCATGATCGCCCCCATTGCCCAGTCCGCCCAGCAGCGAGCCGAGACCTGGTTCGACGGCTTCGAGGAGGCGCTTCGTGCGCGCGACGTACGCCGGGCGGCCGCGCTGTTCGCGGCCACCAGCTACTGGCGCGACCTGATCGCCTTCTCCTGGAACCTCACCACCGTCGAGAACCCCGGCGGCGTCGCCGACCTGCTCGGCGAGACCGTCGAGCGGACCGACCCGGGCCGGTTCACGATCACCGAGCCGCCGGAGGAGGCCGACGGCGTCGTGACGGCGTGGTTCCACTTCGACACCGCCGTCGGCCGGGGCAAGGGCCTCGTCCGGCTCGTCCACGAAGACACTGCGGACGGCTTCGAAACCAAGGCGTGGACCTTCCTCACCACGCTGTACGAGCTGAAAGGCCACGAGGAGCCGCGCGGGTCGATGCGGCCCAAGGGCGTCACGCACGGCGCGTTCAAGGACCGCACCACGTGGCGGGAGCAGCGGCGGCAGGAGGACGAGTCACTCGGCTCGACCACCCAGCCGTATGTGCTCGTCGTCGGCGGCGGACAGGGCGGCATCGCCCTCGGCGCCCGGCTCCGGCAGCTCGGCGTGCCGAGCCTGGTGGTCGACAAGCACCCGCGCCCGGGCGACCAGTGGCGGAACCGCTACAAGTCGCTGTGCCTGCACGACCCGGTCTGGTACGACCACCTGCCCTACATCCCGTTCCCGGACAACTGGCCGGTGTTCTCGCCGAAGGACAAGATCGCCGACTGGCTGGAGTCCTACGTCAATGTCATGGAGATCCCGTACTGGTCGAGCACCGAGGTGACGTCCGCGTCGTACTCGGCGGAGGAGGGGGAGTGGACCGTCCAGCTCGAACGCGACGGGCGGCCGCTCACGCTGCGGCCGACGCAGCTGGTGCTCGCCACCGGCATGTCCGGCAAGCCCAATCTGCCGGAGCTTCCCGGCCAGGACGTCTTCCGGGGCGATCAGCACCATTCGTCGGCGCACCCCGGGCCGGACGCCTACGCGGGCAAGCGCTGCGTGGTGATCGGCAGCAACAACAGCGCGTTCGACATCTGCGGCGCGCTGTGGGAGCACGACGCCGACGTGACGATGGTGCAGCGCAGCTCGACCCACATCGTCAAGAGCGACACCCTGATGGACATCGGACTCGGCGACCTCTACTCCGAGCGCGCGGTCGCCGCCGGGGTCACCACCGAGAAGGCAGACCTGATCTTCGCCTCGCTGCCGTACCGGATCATGCACGAGTTCCAGATCCCGCTGTACGAGCAGATGGCGGAGCGGGACAAGGACTTCTACGAGCGGCTGGCGCGGGCCGGGTTCTGGCACGACTGGGGCGAGGATGGCTCCGGGCTGTTCATGAAGTACCTGCGGCGCGGGTCGGGCTACTACATCGACGTCGGCTCCGCCGAGCTGGTCGCGAACGGCGAGGTCAAGCTGGCGCACGGCCAGGTCGCCCGGCTTACCGAGGACGCGGTGGTGCTGGAGGACGGCACCGAGCTGCCCGCCGACCTGGTCGTCTACGCCACCGGCTACGGCTCGATGAACGGCTGGGCCGCCGACCTGATCAGCCAGGAGGTCGCGGACAAGGTCGGCAAGGTGTGGGGCCTCGGCTCGGACACCACCAAGGACCCCGGCCCGTGGCAGGGCGAGCAGCGGAACATGTGGAAGCCGACCCAGCAGGAGGCGCTGTGGTTCCACGGCGGCAACCTGCACCAGTCACGGCACTACTCGCTGTACCTCGCGCTGCAGCTGAAGGCGCGCCATGCGGGCATCCCGACACCGGTGTACGGGCTACAGCCGGTCCACCACACTGGCTGACAGTTTCTCGCCCCAGCCTGTCGCCGCGTCCTCCTGGCCGGGGAGCAGGGGGCCGCTCTTGCCCTCGACCAGGAAGGTGTGGGCTGGGGCGAGCGGCGTGAAGCCCAGGCGGCGCAGCTTGCGCAGGGCGCTGCGGGCGGCCGAGCCCGGCAGCCGTGGCTTCGCGACCTTGGTGTCGAAGGTGGCGACGCGGATCGGCGGCCGCTGTGGGCCGAGGCCGTCGATCCACTCGCGGATGCCGGTCGCGGCGGTGCCGATGGCGCCGTCGCGGCGAGCGTCCTCGCGGGTCGAGAGTCGGGACATGCTGAACGCGTGCGTCGGGCCGCCGACCACGAGCAGGTCGATGTCCGCCGGAATCTCCTTCGGTGCGACGGCGACCTCGGTAGTGTCGACCTTGGCGTGTGCGGTCAGGCCCCGCGCGACGGCTTCCGCGATGAGCCTCGTGTTGCCGTACATCGACTCGTAGACGACCAGTGCGTGCATGGCACCAGGGTGTGCCTTGTCCGGCCGCGCCGACACGGCCAATGGCCCTGCGCACGTGGGACCGAAGTCAGTCGCGCAGCTCCGCCAGGTCGATCGGCGGGGTCTGTCCGGCGGCGAGGTAGCTGGTCGCGGCGGCCGAGAGCGTCATGAACCGCAACGTGCGCAGTGCGGGTGTCGGGTCCTGGCCGAGGGTGAGCGCCTCGTAGAGGGCGCCGTGGAACCCGGCGGTGACCGCGGCCGGCAGGTCGACACTGGCCGGCAGTGGCGTCGGCAGGTCGTTGGAGATCTGGCTCAGCTCCTGCTCGGCGACCTGGCGGATGCTGCGCATGAGCTGCCGGATCGGGTTCGCGATCTCCTCGTCGAAGTGGGCGAGGGTGGACAGGTCGTAGAGGATCTGGAACAGCTCTGGCTGCTGCGACCACTGGTCGATCGCGGCGTCGAAGGCGGCGGCGATGCGGCGCAGCGGCTGGTCGTGCTGGTCGATGGCGTCGCGCCACGGGCTGATCAGGTCGTGTTCGAGCTCGCTCACCACGGCCAGCAGCAGCGTGTGTTTGGCCGGGAAGTAGTAGCCGAGCAGGCCAGGGGCGATGCCGGCGTGGTCGGCGATCTGCTTGAGCGAGGTGTGCGCGTAGCCGTGGCCGGCGAGCACCTCGCGGGCGGCGCGGATGATCGCGCGGCGGCGATCGCCCTGAGGCGGGCGGCCACGGCGGGCTCCTGCCGGGCTCATCGGGCGTCCAGCGACACGCTGGATGGCCACCAGTTCCATCGCCCCGCCAGCGCGGCGACCGACGGCACGACCAGGGTGCGCACGATGAACGTGTCCAGCAGCAGCCCGATGCCGATGGTGAAGCCGGTCTGGGCGAGGGTGGTGACCGCTCCGGCCATCATGGCGAAGAAGCTGACGGCGAAGATCACCCCGGCCGCGGTGATGACGCCGCCGGTGGCGGTGACCGCCCGGGCGATGCCCGCGCGCGAGCCGGTCGCGGTCTCCTCCCTGACGCGCGCGATGAGCAGGATGTTGTAGTCGGCCCCGACCGCCACCAGGATCACGAACGCCATCAACGGCACGCTCCAGTCCAGGTTGGTGCCGAGCAGGTACTGCCACACCAGCACGCCGATGCCCATGGCGGCAGCGTACGAGATGATCACCGACGCCATCAGGTAGAGCGGCGCCACCAGGCAGCGCAGCAGCAGGATGAGGATGGCGAACACCGCCAGCAGCGCCACGACGGCGATCAGCGTGAAGTCTTCGGCCGCGAGCCTGCTCAGGTCGGCGTTGCTCGCCGCCGGTCCGGTGATGGCGACGTCGCTGCCGGCGAGGCTGGTGCCCTGCAACGCCTGGTCGGCGGCGCGTTGGATGTCGGCGACGCGGTGCATGGCCGCGTTGCCGTACGGGTCGGTCTCGCCGAGCACGATCAGCCGCGCGGCGTGCCCGTCCTCGGACAGGTAGTAGCTGCGGGCGAGTGCCATCCGCGGGTTGTCGAGCGCCGCCGCCGGGAGGTAGTAGCCGTCGGCGGCCGGGGTGTCGGCCTGCGTGCCCACTCGTTGCAGGAACTCGGCGGCGCGGGCGAGCCCGGCCTGTAACCGTTGGGTCGAGGACACCAGCCGGTCGGTGCCGTTGGCGACCCGGCCGGTGCCGTGCTCCAGCTTGTCCAGCCCGCCCGCCAGTTCGTGCGCGCCGCCGGAGAGGCCGCCGAGACGGCTGGTGAAGGTGCGCTGCGCGTCGGTCAGCCGGGCGAGGCCGTCCTCGGCCCGGTGCAGACCACCGGCGAGCTGGTCGAGACCGCTGCCCAGCCGGGCGTTGCCGGACGCGATCCTGGCCGCGCCGTGGGCCGCCTGCGCCAGCCCCGGCAGCAGCCGGTCCCGCTGCGCCCGGTAGATCTTGCCGAGCGCCTCCCGGGAACGCTCGCAGGTCGGGCTGGCGGTACACAGTGGATCGTCGCGCAGCGCGTCGTGGATGCGGCCGAGACCGGCGACGGCGGCCGCGGTCTGGTCGTGGGCGAGCCGCAGCGCCCCGGCGAGCTCGGCGGCGCCGTCGGCGAGTTTTCGTGCCGCGGCGCGGGTCTTGGCGGCGCCGTCGGTGGCCTGACCGACGCCGTGGTCGGCCTTGCGCAATCCGTCGAGCAGTTTCTCGGCGGCGGCGACCGCCTGGCTGGCTCCGGAGGCAAGCGTCGCGGCGCCACTGGCCGACCTGTCGGCGCCCTGGCTGACCGCGCTCGCGCCGTCCGAGAGTCGCTCCATCTTCCGCTGCCCGTTGGCGAGCCGGTGGCTCGCGCTCGCCAGCCGGTCGCCGACGGTGCCCGTCTGGTGGCTGAGCGAGGTCTGCCGCAGCCGCTCGCCCGTAGGCCGGGTCACGCCGCGGACCGCGCGCACGCCGTGTACCTGGGAGACGGCGTGCGCGGCCTTCTCCAGGGCGGCCAGGTCGCGGGTGGTGCGCAGGTCGTGGTCGGCGGTGATCAGCACATAGTCGGGCGACACCTCATTGGCGGGGAAGTGCTCGGCGAGGGCATCGTAGCCCTGGTTGCTCTCGGTGCCGGCCGGTTGCGCGGCGCGCTGGTCGTAGGCCAGCCGCATGGTGGGGTAGAAGGACGCCAGCACGGCGAGCACGATAAGCCCGGCCAGCAGCACGCGGGCCGGGCGGCGCGCCACGAGCGAACCGGCGCCGGCCCAGACCCCGCCGGCGAGGTCCCGGCCGGTCGGCTCGGCGCGCCCGGCCTTCGCGGCGAGTGCGAGCAGGGCGGGCGTGAACGTGAGCGCCACCAGCAGCGTGATCACGATGCTGACCGCGATCGCCGGACCCGCGGTGCTGAAGATGCCGAGCCGGGCCAGCGCCATCGACAGGCTCGCCGCCACCACGGTGACCGCGGAGGCGGTGACGACGCTGGCGACGCTGCCGGTCGCCGCCGACACCGCAGCCAGCGGCGGCGTGCCGCTGCGTCGTTCCTCGTGATATCGGCCGATCAGGAACACGCTGTAGTCGGTGCCCGCGCCCAGCACGACCGCGGTCACGAAGGACTCGGTGAACGTCGAGACGTCGAACAGATGCAGCCCGAGATAGGCGGTCGCGGCGTGGGAGAGGACCACGGCGACGCCGATGGTCGCCAGCGCGATGCCCGCGGTGATCAGCGAGCGGTAGATCAGCAGCAGGATCACGGCGATCCCGGCCACGATGGCCACCGTGATGGTCGTGATGCTGTGTTCGGCCGTGGCCTGCAGATCGGTGATCGTGGCCGCCGACCCGGTGACGTAGGTGCGCAGGCCGTCCGGCTCACCGTGGTCGACGGTGTGGCGGAGGAACTCGACCTGGTGGCTCGCGTCGGGGGAGCCGACGCCGCCGCTCAGCCCGACCGGCAGGTAGATCGCCTTGCCGTCGTCGCTGGTCAGCGCCTTCTCGAGCTCGGGATGCGAGACGATGTCCTGCATGCCGGTGACACGATCGTCGGCCTGCAACCGGTGCACGACGTCGGTGTAGTAGGCGCGGTCGGCCTGCGAGAGCCCGTCCTGGCTGGTGAAGACCACGAACGCCACGCTCTGCGCGCCCGATCCGCCGAACTTCTGGTCCATCTTCTCGAACGCGGCCACCGACGGCGCGTCGTCGGGAACCACCGGCTCCGAGGCGCGCGAGACCACGTCGGACAGTGAGGGCGCCACCATCGACAGCGCGACGGCCGCCGCCACCCACAGCAGCAGCACGAGCAGGCGGAGCCGCACCACCGTGCGGCCCGCGCCGGCGAGCACGCGCCCAGGACGCAGGGTCATTGGCACCCCCGGTGGCAGAGATCAGCGGATCGCCGCCATTCTAGGTTGGGTAACCAAGAAATAAACCGCGTACGGCGTCTGAGGTGGTGGGAAACACACTCAGTGCGAGGCGTCAGCGCGGTGAGCGCCCACCCGTTGTTCCTCCTCGGCGGGCTCGCCCGGCTTCGGTGACGGCGTGCTCGGGCCGAGCTCGTCCAGCACGTGGTCGTAGATCGGTGTCGGTTCCGGTTCGTTGGCTGATCTGTGAGGTTCCATATCGAGACACCTACCGTGCGTCAGGGCCGCCGCAGCGCCCGGACGATCACATGGCCGACGACGACATACACCAGCGCGGCGAAGCCGTAGTTCAGCACGACCCAGAGCGTCGGGTCGTCCGGCGTGAACACGTCACCCAGCCCCAGCACCAACGCGCGGGCCAGGTCGTAGACAAGGCCCACGAACTCGTTCGCCTGGTTGGCGCCCAGCACCACGAACGCGATGTGCAGCAGGAACACGCTCGTCGCGAGACCTGTGACCAGCCGGACGATCCGGATCACCAGGTTGGCGCCGTCGTCCCGGCGCGACGCCGGTGGGTGGCCTTGATACGGGTCGTAGCTCATGTGCTGGATTCTCGTAGTCCATTGGCGTGAATACAACTCGGGCAAATCCGTACCAGCAGGCAACAGGCCGCGAACGTCGGCCGGTCGCTACTCCGCCACGGTGAGGTCGACTCCCGCCGCCGCGCAGCGGTCCGGCAGATCGGATGGTGCGTCGGCGTCGGTGACGAGCGTCCACTCGCCGGTGAAGCTGGTCCACGCCGGGGCGTCCACCACGGCGAGCTTGGTGGCGTCGGCGAGGACGGCGACCTGGTGCGCCCGGGCGGCGACCCGCTCCTTGACCGCGATCTCCTCCAGCGTCGGCTCACCGACGCCCCGGCCGGGGTCGACGGCGTCGCCGCCGAGGAAGGCGGCGGCGAACGACAGTCGCTCGATGGCGAGATCGGTGAGCGGCCCGACGAGGCCGTGCGACAGCGAGCGGACGCGACCGCCGAGCAGGACGACGTCGATGTCGTCGGAGTCGGCCAGCGCCAACGCGGTCTCCAGTCCCCGGGTGACGACGGTGAGCCCTGGCTCGGTCGCCTCGCGCGCCAGCAGCCGGGCGAGCGCGCCGCAGGTCGTGCCGGCGTCGATGAAGATCGTGCCGGTCGCGGGGGCGAACCGTCGTGCCGCGGTGGCGATGGCCTCCTTGGCTTTCCGTTGTGCCTTGGCGCTTTCCGCGATCGGGCGCTCGTGGAACGCCTCCGGGACGACCGCGCCGCCGTAGGTCCGCGCCACCTTGCGGCCCTCGCTGAGGTGGCCGAGGTCGCGCCGCACGGTCGACGGCGAGACGGCGAGTGCGTCGGCGAGGTCGTCGACGTGGGTCATGCCGTCCCGGAGCAGTCCGAGCAGCGCCTCGTGTCGTTCCCGGGTGCCCCGGCGGGTCGCGTGTGGTGCCATCTGCTATCTCCCGTAGGTTTCGCGGATCATCGGCACGAACGGGCTGTACTCGACTGCCGCGAGATACGCCGACCGCATTGTGCCGTGATCCGCCTTGCCCGTCCCGGCGATGTCGAAAGCGGTGCCGTGATCGACCGACGTCCGCAGGATCGGCAGGCCGATGGTGACCGAGATGGTGCCACTGAAGTCGTAGGTCTTGGCGGGGATGTGCCCCTGGTCGTGGAACTGCGACAGCACGCCGTCGTAGCGGCCCGTGAGCCCGTGGTGGAACACGGTGTCGGCCGGGATCGGGCCGGACACCGCATGCCCCGCCGCGCGGGCCCGGTCGCAAGCGGGTCCGATGTGGACGATCTCCTCGTCACCGAACGCGCCGTTCTCGCCGCCGTGCGGGTTGAGCGCGGCGACGGCGAGCCGAGGCTCGGGCGTGCCGAAGACCCGCAGCGCGGTCACCGCCTTCTCGATGGAGCGGGTGACGTTCTCCTCGGTGATCTGGTCGATGGCCTTGCGCAGTGAGACGTGCCGGGTGGTGAAGAAGATCCGCAGGTGGTGCCGCTCGGCGGCGGTCTCGCGCAGCACGAACATGGTGTCCTGCTGGCTGACGCCGGTCAGCTCACCGAGCATCTCGGTGTGGCCGAGGTGCGTCGAGCCCGCCTGCCAGATGGCTTCCTTATTGATAGGGCCGGTGACGATGCCGTCGACCTCGCCGTCGAGCGCGGCGCGGGTGGCGACCTCGATCGCGGTGACGGCCGCTCGCCCGGCACGCGGGTCGACCACGCCCCAGTCGGGGACGTCGGCACCGAGCACGCCGATGTCGAACACGTCGATGACGCCCTCACCGGCCGGTTCGACGGCGAAGTCGCTGACCTCGCGCACCTCGGCGTCGAGACCGGCGGCCTTGACGCCGCGTCGCAGCGCCTCGGCGTCACCGACCGCGATGCCGTGATGGCCCGGCTGTCCGGCGACCTCCGCGAGGGTGCGCGCGGTGATCTCGGGGCCGATGCTGACGGGATCACCGACGGTGACAGCGAGCACGGGGCGGGTCATGCGGATTCCTCCTGCTGTTGCGATGTGATGGCGGCTCTGACCTGTCTTCGTACCGCCTCGGCGGCGCGCCGCAGGTGCTCGACGCAGCCGACGATGGTGTGGGCGTCGCCGATGAGCCCGCCCTTGGTGACGATCGGCAGGCCCTCCCACGGGCCGCCGACCAATGTGCCCGCGACCGCGAGCGGCACCAGCTCGTCCTCGACGTCGAGGCCGTCCGCCGCCAGCTCGGCGAGCAGGGCGGCGGTGACGTCGCCGCCGGTGGTGAACAGGCCGTCCGCCCGGCGCCGTTCCAGCGCGCGGCGGACGCAGCGCGCCAGCTCGTGCGGCAGCCGTTCCGCGTCGTCGGGTCCGATCTGGACGACGTCGGCGTCGTCGAGGACGGTCGCCAGCAGCACGACGTCGCCGGGCGCGGCGTCGGCTAGCGCAGAGGTGAGCGCGTCCGCCGTCGCCTCGACGTCCGGCAGCAGGCCGTCCCCGGTGGTGACGGGCCGGACGACGCGGACGGGGTGCTCGGCGGCGAGGCGGGCGAGTTGGGAGCGCGTCAGCTCGGTGGCCGAGCCGGAGACGACGAGCACCGGGTCGCCCTCGGCGCGGCCGGTGATCCCCAGCGCGGTGGCGAGCGAGAGCGACGCCGGTCCGGGGTCGACGCCGACCCAGACGACGGACCCACCGGCCGCCGCGACCGCCGCGGCTGCGGCACGGTCGAGATGATCGACGGTCAGCGCGTCCGCGACGACGACGTCCACGCCGTCGGCCAGCAGGCCCGCGATGAAGGCGCGCAGCTCGTCGCCGTCGCCGGTCACCGCGGCCAATGGCAGGTGCGCGACGTGCAGGTCGTCGGCCTGGGCCCGCAGCAGCGCCGCGATGTCCGAGGTGTGCACCGGCGAGCGCGGGTCGCGGGCCAGCTCGGTCTCCTCGAGCCGGGCGCCGTCGAGGAGCTGGGTGCCCTGCACGGTGTGCCTGCCCGCCTTGGGATGGGCGGGTGCGCAGAACGCGACCGCGCGGCGGCCCGACTCGGTGGCGACGGCGCGCAGCGCGGCCGCGGTCGTGGCGCCCACGTTGCCGCGCAGCGTGGAGTCGATGCGGTTGCAGACCAGCGTGGCCGGCCACGCGGCATGGATCACCTCGCTGACCCGGTCCGCCGCCTCGGCGGGCGAGCAGTGCCTGCTGTCGGTGTTGACGACGATCGCGTCGAAGCGCTCCGCGAACTCGGCCACCAGCTTGGCCCGCTGCCCGGTGCTGACCGTCACCGCGCGCATGCCCGCCCGGGCAAACCCGGCGGCGGCCGCGTTGCCGCCGGTCAGATCGTCGGCGGTGAGCAGCACGGAGGGTGAAATGGTCACAGGAAGGTGCTCCCGATCAGCAGCAGGGGCAGCGAGCCGAGCCACACGGCGGTGGTGATGCCGGACCAGCCGCGCAGCGCGGCGATCCCGTCGAGGCCGGTGAACCGGGTGACCACCCAGAAGTACGAGTCATTGAAGTAGCTGAACACCATGGAGCCCGCGCAGCAACCGAGTGCGGCCAGCAGCGGCGAGACGCCGAGGTCCGCGAGCAGCGGGGCCGACACGGACGCCGCGGTCACCATGGCCACCGTGCCGGAGCCCTGTGCGATGCGCACCAGGGTGGCGATCAGGAACGGCACGAACACCCCGGGAAGGCTGGTCGCTGCGATCGCCTTCGCCAGCTCGTCGCCGACGCCGGAGTCGCGCAGCACCTGTCCGAAGGCGCCACCGGCGCCGGTGATGAGCAGGATCAGCCCGGCCGAGCTCGCCGCGTCGGACATCCACCCGGCGACCTGGCCGCGGGTCGTCCACCGGGGCAGCAGGACGTAGACCGCGAGCACGAGGCCGATCAGCAGCGCGACGATGGGATCGCCGAGGAACGCCAGCACCTCGGCGTAGGTCGACGCCGCGTACTCCTCCTTCGCGAGCACGCCCTTCGCGCTCCGGTCGATCGCGGTCGCGACGGTGTTGGCGAGGATCAACAGCAACGGCACCAGCAACGGCAGCGCGGCCATCGCGGCCGACATCCGGCGCGGCTCGGTTGTCTCGGGCTCGGTGTCGTCGCCGTCGTCATCGGAACCGCCGCCGTGGCCGCCGACTGTGGCGGTGCTGCGCGAGCGTGCCGTGCCGTAGACGGCCTCGCGGACGGCGGGCGCGACGTGGTCCTCCAGCTTGGGTCCGATCCAGCGGGCATAGGCGACGACGATGGGCATCAGCAGCACGGCGAAGATCAGCCCCGCGAGGATCAGGCCGCCGAGGTCGGCGCCGACCAGACCGGCGACGGCCAGTGGACCCGGCGTCGGCGGCACGAGGTGGTGGGTGAGGGTCATGCCCGCGCCGAGCGCCAGCGCGAGGGTCACGTAGCCCGCACGCTTGACGCGCGCGATCGACCGGGCCAGCGGGTTCATGATCACGTAGCCGGAGTCGCAGAACACCGGGATCGACACCAGCGCCCCGGTGCCCGCCATCGCCCATGGTTCGCGGCCCTTGCCGAGTGCGCGCACGAACGCCGTCGCCAGCGCGTCGGCCGCGCCGGACACCTCGAGGATCTTCCCGACCGCGACGCCGAGGCCGATGACGATGCCGATTTCGCCCATCGTCTCGCCGAAGCCGCCGATGATCGAGTCCAAGGTGTCGGTGGCGGGTGATCCGGCGACGAAACCGGTCACGAGCGCCGCGAGCAGCAGTGCGACGAACGCGTCGAGCCGGGTGCGCAGCACGATCACGATGATCGTGGCGATACCCAGCGCGAGCGCCGCTAAGAGCTGGAGATCCACGC
>WHUB01000080.1:0-3513 GCA_009377395.1 Actinophytocola sp.
CGGGCCGGTCGATCGGGACCGGGGAGGCGCCACCCTGCACACCGCCGAAGTTGAAGTCCGGCTTGTAGTAGATGCCCCACATCTTGTCGGTGATCAGGCCGCCGTCGATGTCGTCGTAGAGCGGCTCGTCGGAGTCGACGTGCACGACCGGCGGTAGATTCCCGGCGTTGTCGGTGAACGTGTGCGGGTCGACGTCGAGCGTGCCCTCCTGCAGTGCCCAGTATGTCCACATCGGAACGTCCGGGCGGGTGACGCCGTCCGGCGTGGTGACCGAGATGTGGCTCGGCAGGTCGAGCATCGACCAGAAGTCGCGCACCCACGGACCGGCGGCGACGACGAGCTGCTTGCAGGCGATGGTGCCCGCGTCGGTCTCCACCGCGGTGACCGCGCCGCCGTCGAGCGTCAGCCCGGTGACCGTGACGCCGCCCTGGATCGTGACGCCCTCGGCGGCGGCCTTGGCGGCGAGCCCGCGCATCGAGGCGACGTTGTTGGCGTAGCCGCCGCGTTTCTCGTGCAGCACCACGGAAATTCCGGGCGCCTGCCAGTCGGAGAACAAGTTGGTCAGGTACGTCTTGGACGCTTCGGGGCCGTCGATCAGCTCGGAGGTGTAGCCGATGGCTTGCTGCTCGGTGTAGATCTGGCCGACGTCGGCGCGCATCGACTCGGGGGCGATCTGCAGGTAGCCGACCGGGTGGTAGGAGAAGGCCTCCGGGTCTGACTCCCAGACGTCGACCGAGTGCGCCATCAGCTCACGCATCGCGGGCTGGAAGTAGTTGTTCCTGATGACACCGCAGGCCACGCCGGACGCGCCTGCCGCGATGCCCTGCTTGTCGATGACCAGGACGTCCTGGCCGCTGCCCTGGCCGGTGGCCTTGAGCCGGCGGGCCAGGTGCCACGCCGTGGACAGGCCGTGGATCCCGGCGCCGATGATCACGAACCGGGCCTGTTGTGGAGTCATCTGGGTTCACCTCGCGAGGTTGATTAATTGCCACAGTGGAAATACTGTCTCCACCATGGAAAAGTCTACCGCGCGACGGGGCGCTGAGGCCAGACCTCCGTCCGGGGAAGGGCGAACGCGAATGCCGAACTCGCAGGCAGGAGCGCAGGACACAAAGGCGGGAACGCGCGACTCGCAGGCAAGAGCGCAGGACACGACGTCCTGGGTGTGGGACACGAGTTCGTGTCCTGCGTTGAGGACGTTGTGTCCTGCGTTGGGGACGGCGAGTTCTGCGCTCGCGGCAGGGAGCGCGGTTTAGCGCGGGAGCGGGATGAGGCCGCGGCCGGGGGTGAGAGCGGCGGTCATGCGCACGTCATGTGGCTCGGCGGGCAGGTGCTCGACCAGCTCGTCGTCTCGAATGATCGCGATCAGGTCGGTGCCCGGCGCGGTCATGGGCAGCGACCGGTCGTAGTAGCCCGCGCCGCGACCGAGCCGGACGGCGTCCTCGGCGACGCCCACCGCAGGCGTCAGCACGATCCCCGCATCCTTGATGGCCTCCGGGCCGAGGCACGCCCCGGCCGGTTCCAGCAGCCCGGGCAACGGGCCGGTGGCCAGCGACTCCGGACCGTCGTAGACCGCCCAGTCGAGTGGGCCGCGCTCCTCGGGCACGATCGGCAGCAGCACCCGCGCACCGGCGTTGAGCAGCACATCGAGCATGTCCAGCGAGCCCGGCTCGGGGCCGAACGGCACGTAGCAGCCGACCGACACGCCCGGGCGCAGCATCGGCAGCGCGGCGATCGCGGCGTTGAGGGCGCGCGCCTCGTCCTCCCGCGTCTGGGCGGAGGCGGCGGAGCGCCGCGCGCGCAGCTCGCTGCGCCACTCGGCCTTGGTCCGGGGTGGGTCGAGCTCGGCCGCCATCGCTACTCCGTAGTATTGCCTTGTCGGCTACAGTATTTCCGCTGAGGAGTCTATCGTGGCCAGAACTGGGAAACCAGCCGTCCGCCAGGTCGAGTCGGTGCAGCGCGCCATCGCGGTGCTCAACGTACTCGCCGAGGCGGGCGTCGACTTGGGCACCAACGAGATCGCGCGTCGGACCGGCGTCAACGTCAGCACCGTCTCCCGGCTGCTCGCCACGCTGGTCGACGGCGGCCTGCTGCAGTACGTGCCGTCCACCGGCCGCTACCGCCTTGGCATCCGCATCCTGCAGCTGGCGAGCGTGGCACGCGAGAACCTCGAGCTGCGTGACCTGGTCCGGCCGCACTTGGAGGAAATCGCCGCGATGACCGGCGAGACCGCGACACTGTCGCTGCCGGGGGAGCGCGACGTGTTCACGGTCGACTTCGTCGCCAGCGACTCCTCGGTGCGCAGTGTCGCCGCGATCGGGCGCAACAGCGTGCCGCACGCCACCGCCGTCGGCAAGGTGTTCCTCGCCCACGGAGGCACCCTGCCTGCGGGCGAGCTGGCCGCCTACACCGAGCACACCGTCACCGACCGCGCCGCGCTCGACGACGAGGTCGAACGGGCCGGACGGCAGGGCTGGGCGCAGGCGGTGAGGGAGCGTGAGCCGGAGCTGGCCGGTGTCGCGGTGCCGGTGCTGGCGTCGGGCGGTCTCGTCGCCATCCTCGGCGTGCAGGGACCGGCGACCCGGTTCACCGAGGACCCGATGCGCGTCGCCGTCGACCTGCTCTGCGAACGCGCCGCCCTGCTCGGCTCGGTGGTCTAGCCGGGTCCGAAGCCATGGATCTGTCGGACCCAGTCCGGCAAGATCATGGGGCATGACGATCGCGGTGCGCACCGGCGGCGACCCTGCCGCTCCCTCGCTGCTGCTCCTGCACGGCCTCGGCGCGACCGGCCGGGTCTGGGACGGCCTGCTCGACGCCCTCGACGGCTGGCGGTGGCTGGTGCCCGACCTGCCGGGCCACGGTGGCTCCGCGCCGCTGCTCCGGTACTCCATCGGCGGGCTCGCCGCGGCCGTCGCGCCCGAGGTCGACGGCGATCGCCCGGTCGTGGTGCTCGGGCATTCGCTCGGCGGAGCGGTCGGCCTCGCACTGGCCAGCGGCTGGTTCGGCGTCCGGGTGTCCGCCGTCTGCGGCGTGGGAATCAAGGTGCGATGGAGCGACGCCGCACTGGCCAAGGCCGCCCAGGTGGCCACCCGGCCGAACCGGGTCTACGACACGCGCGACGACGCCATCGCCCGCGCACTCAAGGTGGCGGGCCTGACCGGGGTGGTGCCGGCCGACTCCCCCACCGCCGATGCGGGCGTCGTCACCACCGAAGGCGGCTGGACGCTCGCCATGGACCCGCCGGCCTTCGCCGTCGGCGCCCCCGACATGGCCGGGCTGCTGGGCGCCGCGCGTGCGCCGGTGATCCTGGCCGCCGGCGAGCACGACACCATGGCGCCGCCCGAATACCTGCGCGAGCTTCCGGCCGACGCGGCCGCCTTGCCCGGGCTCGGCCACAACGCTCACGTCGAAGACCCAGCCGCGTTGCTCCCGCTGCTCGATCGGATGCGCGACGCCGGGCGATGAGTTTCGCCGTGGTGTCCGGTCTGTATCCACATCCGATCGCCCACACTC
>WHUB01000080.1:3610-17101 GCA_009377395.1 Actinophytocola sp.
CGGGCGATGAGTTTCGCCGTGGTGTCCGGTCTGTATCCACATCCGATCGCCCACACTCCAAGACCTCGAGCTGATCGAGAGCCGGACGCTCGACGGTCGCATCCAGGAACTTAGCTACCGGCCCACGCTGCACGCCTGAGTCCGTCACGTATCAGGCCAGCTCGTCGATCTCGACGTAGATTTCCTGGGTGACCTCGAGCTCGGCCCGGAAACCGTGGAATCCGCTCGGGGGAGACTTCTGCCCGAACAGCGCGGTGATGGTCTGCCCGGCGGTCAACCGCTGGTCGGGGTCGTCGGTCCGGTCCAGCGTGACCGGCGTCGCGGGCTCGAAGGTGTCGCGGAAGAACCGCTCCAACGTCTCCGCGTCGTCGGGCAACGGCCTGCCCGCCCGGTCGGTCGCCGAGCCGGGCACGACCCGTACCTCGAGCACCTGGTCGAAGGTCGGCCTCGCCGTGATGGCGTGGGCGAGGTGGAGGCGACCGGCGCGGCCGAAGCAGAGGTAGCTCAGATCGGCGCCCGTGTCGTGTTCGGCCTTGACGTCCAGCTCGCCGAAATGCAGGACGCGTTCGATGCCCACCTCGATGTCGGCGGCGATCGGTGGGTTCTTCCCGCCTTGCCGCTCGAAGTGGCCGCAGACGATCGTGCCGGTGATGGCGGTCCGGGGCCTGCTTCCGTCCGGGTCCAGTTCGCTGATCGGGAACGCGTCCGGGACGAAGGTGTCATAGGGCTCGGTCGCGACCGCGTGGTCGTGGCTGACGAGCGCCGTCTGCACATTGTCCGGGAGACCGGCGCGGAGCAGGACCTGGAAGTTGTGCGGACGGGCGAACATGGGCAGGTGCGACAGGTAGGGCGGCTCCCCGCCGAACAGCAGCATGCCGTGCACGCCCGTCGTGTGGTCGTGGTGGTGCATGTGGTCACTCATGGCTGCCCCTCGGAATAACGACCTTGCCTGGATGTCGCCCCCACCTGCACCGGAGTGACGTTCAGCCGCATGAATCACCTGGACAGTCGAATATCAACTCGTGCGTGCGGATATGCGACTATCTCGGTCATGACGACGCCGCAGCCGGTCCTGCATCACCGCGCCCGCCGCATGATCGGGCGCGACCCGGACGAGTCGCACCGCTCGGCGACTCCGCTGGAGCTGCTCTACGACCTCACGCTGGTGGTCGCGTTCAGCCAGGCCGGCACGCAGATGGCCCACCTCCTCGAGCTCGGCCACTTCGGCGCCGCGGTGGCCTCGTTCGCGTTCTCGCTGTTCGCCATCTGCTGGGCGTGGATCAACTACTCCTGGCTCGCCTCGGCATTCGGCAACGACGGCGTTTTCTTCCGGCTCGCGACCATGGTGCAGATGGTCGGCGTGCTCGTGCTCGCACTCGGACTGCCGCCGCTGTTCCACTCCATCGACCAGGGACACCACGTCGACAACAGCGTCGTCGTGGCCGGGTACGTGGTCATGCGCCTCTCGACCATCGCGCTGTGGCTGCGAGCCGCCCACCACGACCGCGCGCGGCGACGCGCCGCGCTGACCTACGCCCTCCTGGTCGCGCTCGCACAGGCAGGTTGGGTCGCCCAGATCTTCGTCCACCCGCCGCTGCGGGTCACCGTCGCGATCGTCGTCGTACTGGCGATCTTCGAGCTGTCGGTCCCGGTCATCGCCGAACGCCGCGACGGCGGCACCCCGTGGCACGCCCACCACATCGCCGAACGCTACGGCCTGCTCGTCATCATCACGCTCGGCGAGGTCATCCTCGGCACGATCATGACGATATCGGCCGTCATCGAAGCGCAGGGCTGGTCGCTCGAGGCCGGTCTCATCGCCTTCGGCGGCACCGCGCTGGCCTTCGGCATCTGGTGGGTCTACTTCATGATGCCGTCCGCCGAGGTGCTCGCCCGCCACCGCGAACGCGGGTTCCTGTGGGGCTATGGCCACCTGTTGATCTTCGGCCCGCTGGCCGCCACCGGAGCCGGGCTGCATGTGGCCGCGACCGTCATCGAAGGTCATGCCCACATCGACGAGACAACCGCCCTCATCACGATCGTCGTCCCCGTCGCCATCTTCACCACCGCGCTGTTCGCCCTGTACTCACTGCTGCTACGGCAATTCGACCCGTTCCACCTGCTGCTGTTCGTCGGCGCGATGCTCGCACTCGCCGCGTCGGTCATCGCGGTCGCCGCCGGCGCCACCATCGGCACCGGCATCGCGATCACCGTGTGCTCCCCACTGGTCGTGATCGTCGGGTACGAGACGCTCGGCCACCGCCACCAGGCAGTCGCGCTCGAACGCGCACTCGGCGGCCGATGAGAATCGCGGGTCGGCCTGGTCTGTCTTACCAGCACCGACCAATGAAGGAGCGCGCCGATGTCACGCACCCGGATCCACAACATGTCCATCTCCCTCGACGGCTTCGCCACCGGCGAGCCGCAGTCCGCCGAGGCGCCGTTCGGCCATGCGGGCGAGCGGCTGCACGAGTGGATGTTCGCCACCCGGTTCTGGGAAGCGGGCGGCACCACGGGAGTCGACGACGCCTTCGCGGCGCGCCACAGTGACGGCATCGGCGCCGAGATCATGGGCGCCAACAAGTTCGGCCCGCCCGGCTGGCAGGACGACCCGGACTGGCAGGGCTGGTGGGGCCCGAATCCGCCGTTCCACACCCCGACCTTCGTGCTCACTCACCGGCCGCGACCCTCGATCGAGATGGCGGGTGGCACCACGTTCCACTTCCTCGATGCCAGCCCGCCCGAGGCGCTCGCGACCGCCCGCGACGCGGCCGACGGCCTGGACATCCGGATCGGCGGCGGCGCCATCGTCGTGCGCGAGTTCCTCGCCGCCGGGCTCGTCGACCACATGCACCTCGTCCAGGTGCCGATCGTGCTCGGCCGCGGCGTCCGCATCTGGGACGGCCTGGAGGCCCTCGAGGATTCCTACGACATCGAGGCGGTGTCCGCTCCCAGCGGCGTCACCCATCTCACGTTCATGCGCAAGGCTGTCTCGTAACGGTCACGACCGGGGGCGGAGTTTCTCGGGGTCGTAGAAGGGGAAGCGGACGACCTGGGCGGGGATGCGCTTGCGGTGGCCGTCGAGCTTGCCGACCTCGACCTCGGTGCCAATTTCGGCGTGCTGGACCGCCATGCGGCACAGCGCGATGTTCTTGCGCAGGATCGGTGAGCGGGTCGCGCTGGTGATGACCCCGACCTGGGAGCGTCCCACGTGGACACAGTCGCCGTGGGCGGCGGGCTCGTTGCCGGCCAGCTCGAGCCCGACCAGCGTGCGCTGCGGGCTGGCCTTGCGTTCGAGCAGCGCGTCGCGGCCGACGAAGTCGTCCTCTTTGGTCTTGAGCGGCACGGTGAACCCGATGCCCGCCTCGTAGGGGTCGGTCTGGTCGCAGAAGTCGTAGCCGGCGAAGACCAGTCCGGACTCGATCCGCAGCATGTCGAGTGCGTCGAGGCCGAGCGGCAGCATGCCGTGCGGCTCGCCGGCCTCCCAGACGGCGTCCCACAGTGCGGGTCCGTCCTTGGGGTGCACCCACAGCTCGTAGCCGAGCTCGCCGGAGTAGCCGGTGCGGGAGACGACGAGCGGGATGCCGTTGTGGTCGCCGATTCGGCCGATCGCGAACCGGAACCAGGTCAGGTCGGTGAACGCGGGCTGGGTCGGCGGGGTCCAGATCAGCTCGCGCAGGATGTCCCTGCTCAACGGCCCTTGCACGGCGATGTTGTGCAGCTGGTCGGTGGAGTCCTTCACCCACACCTGGTCGAGTCCGAGTCGTTCTGCCTGCTTGCGCAGCCAGATGCCGTCGTACTCGTCGCCGCCGACGAACCGGAAGTTGGTGTCGCCGAGCCGGAACACGGTGCAGTCGTCGATCATCCCGCCGGTCTCGTTGCACATCGCCGAGTACACGACCTGCCCGTGCGAGAGCTTGCGGATGTTGCGGGTGACGCACGCCTGTAGCAGCGCTTCGGCATCCTGGCCGAGCACCTCGAACTTGCGCAGCGGCGAGAGGTCCATCACCGCGGCCCGCTCCCGGCAGGCCCAGTACTCCTCCTGCGGGCCGTGGCCGTCGAAGCTGGTCGGCAGCCAGTAGCCCCGGTACTCGGTGAACTGCCGCGTCAGCTTGGAGATCCGCTCGCCGAAGGCGGTGTCCTTGGTCAGCTTGGCTTCCGACTCGGGCGTGACGCGGTGGGAGATGGCCATGGAGAACTTCCGTTTCGCATCGTAGACACGGACGTGGATGTCGGTGGGAACCCAGGCGTTCGACGGGTCGACGTCATCGGGGCACGCCGACGACGCGCACACCAGGTCGGTCTGTGCTTGCAGCAGCACGTAGTCGCCCGGCCGCGACCACGGCTCATCGAACACGAGCAGGTTGGAGTCGTCGAATGCGGTGTTGTAGAAGAGGTTCAGCGCGGGCCAGCCCTTGCGGGCCGCGATGCTGTAGGGGTCCAGCGCGGCGTTGAAGTTCTCGGTGCAGTTCACGTGCCCGGGATAGCCGAGATCCTCGTAGTACTTCGGGTTGCAGGCCAGCCCGAACGTGTCGTGCCGTCCGACGGTGTCGCGCACAACCTCGACCAGCGGCTGCATGTCCTGGTCGTAGAACTTGCCGAACAACCCGGGCTGCGGATACGCCTGCCCCATGAAGTAGCGGGTCGTGGTCGCGTCGAGGCCGCGTTCGACGCCCTCGTCGAGACGGCGTGCGCCGAACGCGAGAAAGTCGGAGCACTGCCTGCCCTCGACGTCGATGATCTGGATGTACTGGCCCGCCTTGACCTCGTAGCCGCGTGCGGTGGCGGCGTCGATGCGTTGGTCGAGCACCGGCTCGGCCAACGGCTCCGGCAGTCGCGGCTCGAACCGGCGACGCGGATTCGCCCGGCGCAGTTCCAGCATCAGGTCGGACGGCGGGTTGCCCGCGACCTCCTCGACCGGCATGACATGGGCGGGTGCGGCGACGAGCACGTCGGCCGGTTCGGCCGCGGTGAACGTCTCCCGCGCCCCGGCGGGGGACCATTCGCCGAACAGCCGCGCCGCCCGTGTTTCCTGCGGGTTGACGCCCGCTGCGGCGAGCACCGCGAGGATCTCGCCGCCACCGCCCGTGGCGCCGTTGGCCGCGAGGGTGTGCAGCGTGGTCGCCGGTGCGTCCGCCGTGATGCCCAGCGCGGCGCCGGTGCTGCCGCTGGCCGCGATCGCGGTGACCTCGGCGACCTGCCTGCCCGCCCGGTCGATCACGGTCAGCTCGTCCCCGCCGTCGAGGCGCAGCGCGGTCACCCCGCCGGGGCGCACCCAGTACGTCTCGAGCCCGGGCTCGGGATTGATCAGGCCGGGCAGCAGCAGCCTCGGCGCGCTCGGTGTCGTCGCTGTCATTCGCGGGATTTCCTTCCACCCAGACGGGTCACGCATCCGGGGCGCGGCAGCAGGTGGTCGCGCCCCGGATGCGCGTGCGGGTCAGAGTCGCTTGACGAACGTGCGGGCGTGATACAGGGCCAGCGCCGGCAGGCCGATCAGCAGAATGACCGCCAGGATCAGTCCGGTCTCGCCCCATGCGAAGAACTCGATCATCGGCTCGCCTCCAGAAGTCCGGTCTGTGCCATGCGTTCGGTGCCGAAGTCGTTGACGGCGAACTTGAACAGCAGCTTGGGTTTGCCGCCGGTGCGGTCGGGATCGACGGTGGTGTCGACCTCGTCGAGCAGGCCACCGGAGAACAGGTCGGTGAGAGTCACCCGCACCGTCCCGTACCAGTACTCGCCGGACAGCCCGTAGTAGCGCAGCACCTCGTGGGCGATCTCGTCGTCCCACATCGCGCCTCGACGCGACATCAGTCGCAGGATGTAGCCCTTGATATGCAACTCAGCCATGACCCACCTCCGTCGGTGCCGCCTGGGTGTGCCGCGCCGGGACGGCACGGACGATCTCGAGGATTCCGCGCCGCTCGGTGAACAGCACGAAGCTGCCGACCACCGCGATCGCGGAGCCGATGACGAAGTTCGTGCCCGGCCATTCGAAGGTGAACAGGAACAGCCAGAGCAGCGCCAGCGGGCCGTAGAGCGCGGCGATGGCCTGCCCGCGCCCGACCCCGATCAGCGGGAAAGACTTGTACCAGGACACATAACAGAACGCGAAGGTCAGGCCCATCAGCAGCAGCATCAGCCAGACCGCCGGGTTGGTCAGCGCGGTGCCCAGCGCGGTCCAGAACGCCCCGCCTGCCAGCGCGATGGTGACCGGGATGGCGATGACCAGCCACAGGCCGACCTCGTAGGTGAACCGCAAGGTGAGACCGACATCCGGGTCGCTGACGTCGAGTGCGCGCCCGGCGATGGCGCCTTCGAGGCCCCAGCCGACGAACGTGATCGCGCCCGCGACGTAGCCGATCCAGCCGCCGGTGCCGGTTCCGGTCAGCTCGCCGATCAAGCCGGGGGCGAAGATGACGACGCCGCCCGCCACGATCACGATGATGCCGATCGCGGCCTGCGGCGTGACGCGCTCGTTGTACCAGATGCGGGCGGCGATCGCGCCGACGATCGGGTACAGCAGCCCGGCCACGGCGGCGAACTGGGCGCCGATGTAGACGACGGCGACGTAGGTGCCGAAGATGGCCAGGCCGCCGGCGACTCCCGCGGGCAGGTACCACTGCGACACCTGGCGGTGCCGCAAGGTGCGGACGTAGTCCTTGGTCTTGCCGAGCACGCCGATCCAGATGAACATCGCCGCCAGCACCGCGATCGCGTTGAGGAACGCGACCACGGTCGCGGCCAGCATCAGATCGCCGTTGGTCTCGCTCAGATTGACGAACGGCGGCTCGGAGTAGACGGCGTAGCCCGGTACGTACCAGGCGCCCCACAGCACGGCGCACCAGAGGGCCCAGATGAACCCCCAGCGTACTTGCCGGTTGCGGTGGTCGGCTCGTAGTTCTTCTGTCGGAGGAGTTTCCAGCATTTCCACTCCTAGCGGACGGCTACGCCGGTGCTGAGCCTTCGCTCGTGGTTGAGTTGTGCTGGTCGCGGCGCAGGCGCCAGGTGAGTTGGTTTCGTTCACTCTGTGACTTAGATCATGCAAGTCGCCGCACGCTGCTGTAAACCCCTAGAAGAAACAATGTTTGCTAATAGTTAACACTGCGTCGGCTCATGAGTCCGCCGTCGCCAGCCACAGCCCCTCGGTCAGCGGCCGGGTGCTGGCCAGACCGGTCGCCAGCCGCGCCGCGTCGATGGCGTTGCGCAGCAACCAGACATCGGTGATCGGCCCGACGCCGCCGGGAACCGGCGTCACCGCCTCGGCCCGGTCGGCAACGGAGTCGAAGTCGAGGTCACCGACCAGCCGGACCTTCCCGGTGTCCGGATCGGACACCGGGTTGATGCCGACGTCGACCGCGATCACCCCGCGTTTGACGTGCTCGCCGGACACCAGACCCGGCACGCCGGTCGCGACGACCAGGATGTCGGCGTTGCGGGTGTGCTCGTACAGCAGTCCGCAGCGGTGGCTGTTGACGTCGCAGGACACCACGGTCGCGCCCCGCTCCATCGCGAGCGTGATCGCGGGCTTGCCCACGTTCTGCGACCGCCCCACCACGACGACGTTGCTGCACGCGTACACCTCCTCGGGGTCGCGGCCCGACTCGATCAGATAGCGATCGAGCAGATGGAACGCCGAAGCCGGAGTGGACGGCACGAACCGCGCCCGGCCCAGCTCCAGCAGCCCCGCGTTGACCGGATGCACCGCCTCGATGTCCTTGAGCGGATCCAGTGCCCGATACAGCGCCGCCTCGGACACCTGCGGCGGCAGCGGGCGCAGCACCAGAATCCCCGACACCCTCGGATCGGCGCCGAGCTTGCCGATCACCGCGAGCGCGTCGGCCTCGGTGACCTCCGCCGGTAGCGCCTCCCGCACGTAGTACAGCCCGAGTTTCTCGGCGAGCGAGCGCACCCGCCGCTCGTAGGCGTGCGCCGGGTAACTGTCGCCCGCGACGACCGTGGCCAGCCCCGGCAGGCTGCCCTGCGCGGCGAGCTCGGCCACCTCACGGCTGAGCGCGCCACGCAGATCCCGCGCGTACCGGGCGCCGTCGATCACATGTGCCGTCATCTCCCGCCCTCAGGAGAGACCGACGACGGCGCCGTCGTCGTCCAGATCGATGCTGAACGCCGCCGGTGACGTGCCCAGCCCCGGCATCGTCCGCATGTCCCCGCAGATCGGGTAGACGAACCCGGCCCCGACCGACGCGCGGACCTCGCGGACCGGCAGCGTCCACCCGGTGGGTGCGCCCTTCAGCTTCGGGTCGGACGAGATCGACAGGTGGGTCTTGGCGATGCAGACCGGCAGCGTGCCGAAGCCGGCCTTCTCGTAGGTGTCGATCTGTTGCAGGGCGTGCAGCGAGAAGTGCACGTCGTCGGCGCCGTAGACCTTGGTCGCGACGGTCTCGATCTTCTCCCGCAGGCTCGCCTCGTCGGGGTAGAGCAGCCGGAAGTCGGTCGGCTCGTCGGCGGCCTCGGCGACGGCCTCGGCCAGCTCGACCGCGCCCTTGCCGCCCTCGGCGAAGTTGGTGCACACCGCCGACCGTGCTCCCATCTCCTTGGCGATCTGGCGGATGGCCTCGTGTTCGGAGGCGTGGTCGTCCGGGAAGGCGTTGATCGCGACGACGGGGGAGACGCCGTGCAGCCGGATGTTCTCGATCTGCTTGCGCAGGTTCGCCGCGCCCTCGAACACGTCGTCAGGGTTCTCGGCCAGCAGCTCGGGCGGCAACGGCTTGCCCGCGACGATCTTGTACTTGCCGGAGTGGGCCTTGAGCGCCCGCACCGTCGCGACGACCACGGCCGCGTCCGGCCGGAGCCCCGAGGTGCGGCACTTGATGTTGAAGAACCGCTCGGCGCCCATGTCGGCGCCGAACCCGGCCTCGGTGATCAGGTAGTCGCCGCAGCGGATGCCGATGCGGTCGGCGACGACCGACGAGTTGCCGGTGGCGATGTTGCCGAACGGGCCCGCGTGCACCAGCACGGGCGTGTTCTCCAGCGTCTGCAGCAGGTTGGGCTTGATCGCTTCCCGCAGCATCACGGCCATCGACCCGGCGGCGTGGAGCTGTTCGGCGGTGACGGGTTCGCCGTCGTCGTTGTAGCCGACCACGATCCGGCCCATCCGCTCGCGCAGGTCCTCCAGCGAGGTGGTGAGCGCGAGCGCGGCCATGACCTCGGAGGCCGCGGTGATGTCGAACCCGGTCTGCCGGGGCACGCCGTCGGCCTTGCCGCCGAGGCCGACGATGATGTTGCGCAGCGCGCGGTCGTTGACGTCGAGTACTCGCCGCCAGGTGATGTTGTTCAGGTCGAGGTCGAGCTCGTTGCCCTGGTAGAGGTGGTTGTCGATGACGGCGGCGAGCAGGTTGTGCGCCGCGGTGACCGCGTGCATGTCGCCGGTGAGGTGCAGGTTGAGCAGCTCCATCGGCACCACCTGGCTGTAGCCGCCGCCCGCGGCGCCGCCCTTGATGCCGAAGGTCGGGCCCATGGACGGCTGCCGGATCGCGACCGTCGCGTTCTTGCCGATGTGCTTGAAGCCCTGGCCCAGACCCACCGTGGTGGTGGTCTTGCCCTCGCCGAGCGGGGTCGGCGTGATGGCCGAAACCACGACGTACTTGGCCTTCGGCCGGTCGGACAGCTCCTCGATCGCACCGAGATCGATCTTCATCAGATCCCGCCCGTACGGCTCGAGCAGGTGCGCGGGCAGGTTCATCTCGCCCGCGATGTCATCCAGCGGTTTCAGCGACGCACCGCGGGCGATCTCCAGATCGGAGGGAAAGGGCATGGTGGATCTCCTCCTCGTTACAGCGTGGGTGCCGACGGGGTGCCGTCGATGGCGATGTCGAACTCGGTGCCGGCGTCGAGCAGGGCGTCGAACAGGTATTGGCCGGACGAGCGTTCGCAGTGCAGCAGGTAGCCGGGTGCGTGGTTGTCGTCGTGCCGGATGATGTCGGTGACCAGCTTGGCCACCGAGGTGCGCAGCGCTGCGCCGTCGGGGACGGCGGCGTCGGAGAGATCGACACTGCACACCTTGGCCAGCAGGTCGGCGGCGCGCTCACCGGACAGCTTGATGAGGGCGCGGCCGTGGGTCTGGTCGATGACGGTGGCGAACTCGCCGGTGTTCTCGGTCAGGTCGCGCATCCGGCTCAGCAGCTTGTCCTGGCCGCCGGGTGCGCCGAGCACCAGCCATTCGCCCGGCCCGGAGCCGACGACGACCGCGCTGCCGTTGTCCCGAACCGACCGGCCGTAGCCGGTGCCGAGCGCTTCGGCGACGGCGCCGTCGTGGCGGGCGCGGATGCCGATCTTGGCCAGCGGGGTGTGGTCGGCCAGCGTCAGCCCCGCCTGGCTGCGGCGGGCGTCGACCTGCCAGCCCGCCAGCGTGGTGGTCTTGCTGCCCGCGGCGATGGGGCTGCGAGCCACCGGGGTGGCGTGCGGGCGCGGCTGCGACGGCGGGGTGTCGATGTTCTGCCGGGTGCCCTCGGGGTCGACGTGCGCGTGGTGTTCGGTGACCCGGGCGGCGATCTTGCTGCCGGTGGGCAGGTGCACCGTCAGCACCGTGCCCGGCTTGGCCAGCGGGGGTTCGACCTGACCGAGGCAGATCGCCCGGTTCAGCGTGGGCGACATGCGGCTGGAGGTGATCCGCCCGGCGATGTGGCCGTCTTTGGTGAGAATCTGGCTGGCTTCCGGCGGCACGATGTGGCCGTCGATGGGTTGGATGCCGACCAGCCGGGCCCCGTCCCCGTTCTCCTTCTGCCAGGCGAGCTCGGGCTTGCCGACGAAGTCGTCCTTGTCGAGCTTGATGGCCCAGTCGATCCCGGCGGAGAAGCCCTTGGTCAGCCCGTCGGTGTCCTGCCCCACGATCAAATGGCCCTTTTCCAGCCGCAGGATCCGCTGGGCCTCGACGCCGAACGGCTGCACGCCGAGGTCCTTGCCATGTTCGAGCAGCTGCTCCCACACGTGGAGTCCGTAGGAGGCGGGCACGTGCAGCTCGTAGGACAGCTCGCCGGTGAACCCGATCCGCCACAGCACGCAGTCGTCGACGCCGGCGACGCGGCCGGTGCGCACCTGCATGTAGCCGAAGGCGTCGGCCGACAGGTCGACACCTTCGGTGAGCCTGCTGACCAACTCGCGGGACTTCGGGCCGGCGACGTTGATGCTGGCGTAGGCGGTGGTGACGGGGGTGACGTGGACCTGCCAGTCGGGGTGCTCGGTTTGCAGCCAGTTCTCGACCCACTCCCACACCCGGGCGGCACCGGAGGAGGTGGTGGACATCAGGTAGTGGTCTTCGCCGAGACGGCCGGTGACGCCGTCGTCCATCACGACGCCGTCCTCGGCGCACATGACGCCGTAGCGCACGCGGCCGATGCCGAGCTTGGACCACTTGTTGACATACAAGAGGTTCAGCAGCTTCGGCACGTCGGCGCCCTGCAGATCGAGCTTGCCGATCGGGGTGACGTCGATGATCCCGACGTTGTCGCGGACGTTGCGGACCTCGGCGGCGGGGTCGCCGTAGTGATCGGGCCGGATCCACTGCCCGGCCACCAGCGGCGTCGCGTTGTGCTGTTTGTGCCAGGGCTGCATGGGGGAGTAGCGCACCGGCTCGAAGATCCGCCCGGCCAGCGCCCCCAGCGACACCGGGGTGTACATGGGCCGCCAGGTGGTGGTGCCGGTCTCGGCGACCGTCTTCCCGGTGGCCTCGGCGATGGTCGCGATCGCGTTGATCGTTTCCAGCTTGCCCTGGACCGGGCCCATGGTGGCGGTGGTGAACCGCTTCGCCAGCTCGGCGGAGTCGAAGCCCTCCTTCACCGCGGCGTGCAGGTCCTTGGAGGAGACGTCCTCCGAGTAGTCCACGATGCCGTGCGTGGACGCCCGGAACAGCTCCGGGTGGCTCCGTACCGGCAGCTGGGGGAGGGTCGCGGCCGTGCCGTTGGGCTTGGAGAGTTCCCCGCCATTGCGGGTCGGCACGGCCGCGAGCTGATGAAACCTCTGGTGGGCGGCGCGGCGAGCCGCCTCGGCGCCGACGGCCTCGGCGTGGGCGCGCAGTTCGTCGAGCGTCCCGTCACCGGCGATCCCGCCGGTCGCGAACACGGTGTCGTCGCCGGTGCCGCCGGGCAGGAACCGGGCGGCCTTCGGCGAGTAGACCGGCACGTCGCCGGCCATGTTCAACAGCGACGTGGGCGCGGTCCAGCCGGTGGCGGTGACGAACAGGTCCGCATTGACTTTGCGGCCACCGGTCAGCTCCACCGAGCGCACGCCCTTGCGGCCGTGGACGCGGACGACGTCCTCGCCCTTGCGGGCATCGGCCACGTGGGCGACCTCGACACCGGCTCGTTCCAGATCGGCCACGGCGGCATCGCCGGACTCGTTCGCCGTCAGCACGACCGCGCGCTCGCCGGGCTTGACCGCGTGCAGGTTGATCAGCCTGCGGGCGGCGGTGGACAGCATCACGCCGGGGGTGTCGTTACCGGCGAACACGTACGGCCGCTCGATCAACCCACCCGCGACGACCAGCGTTTTGGCGCGCGCCTTGACGAGTCGTTCGCGGGCGTGGCTGTGGTCGCGCTGGGCGACGGCGATCCAGTTCTGGTCATAGCGTCCGGCGACGACGGAGTTGGTCAGCACCTCGATGCCGTCGGTGGCGGCCACCTCGGCGGTCAGCTCCGCCGCGGCCTTCGGGTCGGCCCAGCGCAGATGCCCGCCGAGCTGGTGCTCGTCCTCGACCAGCATCACCGACGCACCCGCGCGGGCGGCGGCGAGCGCGGCGCTCATCCCTGCCGGGCCGCCGCCTGCGACGAGCACGTCGGGGTGGGCGTAGCGCTTGTCGTAGTAGTCGTGCGGGGTGTCCGGCGAGATCTCGCCCGCGTGCACGAACCCGCGCAGGATCTTCTGATACGTGGGCCAGAGGAACTCCGGTTTCATGAACGTCTTGTAGTAGAACCCCGCGGTGAGGAACCGGCCCAGGTAGCCGTTGATCGCCTTGACGTCGAACGTCAGCGAGGGCCAGGTGTTCTGCGAGGACACGGCCATGCCGGGTTCGGCGAGCCGGTGCGCGCCGCGCACGTTGGGTTCGTCGCCGACCTGGACCATGCAGCCCGGGTCGTGGAAGCTCGCCGTCAGCAGGCCGCGCGGGCGGTGGTACTTGAAGCTGCGGGAGAACACCCGCGCGCCGTCGGCGGCGAGTGCGGAGATGATGGTGTCGCCCGGGTGGGCGGCGACCGGTGTGCCGTTGAACGTGAACTCGAACTCGGTTCTGCGGTCGATGACCTCGCCGGGCTGCGGGGCGAGTCGCATCGTGGCCACCTGCCTGCTCATCGGGTGCTGCCCTCCGTCTCGTTGCTGAGGGTGTGGCGGCGCACGCGGATGAAGCGCCGGCACCCCGCGCTGTGGTACCAGTTCTCGTCCACCCAGCCGTTGGCGTTGCGGCGGAAGTACAGATACCGGCGCCATTCCTCGGGCGTGGCCGTGGCGGCGTCCGGGCGGGTGGTGAGCTCGCCGTGGTGGGTG
>WHUB01000081.1 GCA_009377395.1 Actinophytocola sp.
CACCGACCTCGGCAAGGCGACCGCCAAGATGCACTGCGTGGCCGACGCCGATGCCGACGGGATCGCGGTCGACGAGCAGGTGGAGGACCTGGTGCTGAACCGGGTCGACGGTCATGTCGGCGAGCTGGTCGGCTGGGTGCAGGAGTTCGCCCTCGAGTACGCCGAGCTGACCCGCGCCGACCACGCCCGCTTCGTCGATGCCTTCCGCCACGGCGCGTTCGGCGCGGTCAGCGCCGTGGCGGTATAGCCGCCTCAGCGGGCGAACAGCCCCACCAGGGTGCCCCTGCTGAGGACGTGGCCGTGCAGCGCGGCGTGGACGTCGTCGGCCGTTGCGCGGCCGGGCAGCTGGAGCGGCCGGTCGGCGGCGTAGAGCCGGAAGAAGTAGCGGTGCGCCTCGTCGCCGGCTGGCGGGTGCGGGCCGCCCCAGCCGTGCTCGCCGAACCCGTTGGGACCGGTGACGTCGCCGGGCAGGTCGCCTTCTGCGGCGCCACCGGAGCTGGCAGCGATGCCGGTGACCACCCAGTGCACGAAGGTCCCGTTCGGCGCGTCCGGGTCCTCACACAGCAGCGCGAGCTCCTGCGCGTTGCCGGGGATGCCCCGCCACTCGAGCGGCGGGGAGAGGTTGTCCTGGTCGTAGGCGTAGCGGTCCGGAATCAGGGTGTGGTCGCTGAATGCGGAGCTGCGCAGCTCGAGGCCATCGGACAGCGGCCTCGGCTCGTCGCCGATGGCCGGGTCGCCCCGGCTGGTGCCGCGATCGCCCTTAGGGCCTGCGGCCCGGTCGGGGTCACCCTTGCGGCGCGGCGGGTAGTCGCGTTGCAGCGTCCGGTTGGCCTCGGCGTCCGCGCCCTGGTCGGGGACGACTTCCTCGTCGTACTCCGCGCGCAGCCGGGTGCGCTTGATGTCGTACTGGTGGCTGCTGGGGTCGGGCATCCTCACTCCCTGGTCGCGGTTGCTGCCTCCTCGGCGACGGGTTACCCGGGATGGCGCTCGGCAATGCCCACCGGGTTTGGCGATGACCGGCAGTGGTGACTCTGGTGGCGTGGCCGCGTCACCTGTCCGGGGGGGGTCCCGTTTTGAGACGTCTCACCACGCCGGGCGCGCAGCCGGTCATCCAGGCGGCGAAGGCAGGTCTCGCCGCGGTGGCTGCCTGGCTGCTCGCCAGGCACGCGTTGTCGTTGCCGCAGCCGTTCCTGGCGCCGTATGCCGCCGTGTTCCTGGTGGAGTCCACTGTCTACCGCTCGCTATGGTTGTCGGTGCAGCAGGTCGGTGCGGTGGCGATCGGGGTGGCGCTGGCCGGCGTCGCCGCGGTCACGATCCCGAGTAGTGCGGTGGCGATTGGCGTGGTGACGGCGGTGGGCCTGCTGCTCGGCCGCTGGCGGGGGTTCGGTTCGAGCGGTATGTGGATCGGCATCACGGCGTTGCTCGTGATTACCTACGGTACGGCTGAGGACCCGATGAGTCTGCTGTACCGGCTGGTCGAGATCGCGCTCGGCGCCGCGCTCGGGCTGGTGGTGAACGCGGTGCTGCTGCCGCCGGTGTACCTGCGACGGCCGCAGCAGGCCACGGCGGAGCTGGCCGAAACGCTCTGCGCGCTGCTGCATGGCCTGGCGTCGACGTTGCGGGCTGAGGCGTGCGACGAGGAGACCGGCAACGGCGCGGATGATCACGACTGGACCGACCACGCGCGGGCCGCCGAGAAGCTGGTGCGGCAGGGGGAGGACGCGATCAGCTGGGCGGAGGAGAGCGCGCGGCTCAACCTGCGCCAGCGCAGGCGGCAGCGGTGGGTGGCGCAGGCGTGGCAGTCGGCGCTGGTCTCGATGCGCTCGGCGTGGCCGCATCTGCGCGAGATCACCGAGGCCGCCTATGTGACGGCGAGCGAGCGGCCGCTGTTCGGCTACCCGGACCCGGAGTCGCGGCGGGCGCTGGCCGGAGTGTTCGACGAGTTGGCCGAGGCGATCACGCAGCGCGGCCAGCCCGGCGGGTCGATCGACGCCGCGCGGGACGCGCTCACCAGGGCCGACGAGGCGTTGCGTGAGCTGGAGGACCGGATCTTCGCCGACGGCGACGTCCGGCTCGACACGGCGGTCGGGCTGGCGAGCATGCTGCTTCCCACCAGCAAGGCGACGGCGGAGCTCCGGCTGTAGCGGGCTACCGTTCGCGCGTGCGGATGAGGTCGCGGGCCTCCTCGATGCGGCGTGCGACGCTCATCTCAAGGGCGGTGACCAGGCAGGTACACGTTCGACCCGAGGAACGACCCCACCGGCCAGCTCAGCGTCTCTGGGAGGACGAGTCCGGAGAGCGCGCCGGCGCCGACCGCGGCGGAGATCGACACGATGCCGAGCGAGCTGCCGAGCGCGATGACCTTGGTCGTCTCCGTGTCGAAGAGCGTGAGCCGGAACCCGCGCGTGGCCGCGAACTCGATGGCGGCGAAGCTGACGACGGCGCCGAGCAGGAACAGGAACAGGTCGCCGACACTCGGCGAGTGGTGGATGGCGATCACGACCGCGAGCACGGCGGTGATCATGACGGAGAACCCGTAGGCACCGGAGTTGTTGCGCAGTGACAGCCGCAGCTCCCGCAGGTACAGCGAGCGTTGTTCGCGCAGCTCGCGCTGCGTCGTCATCGTCGTTCCCACCCGTTCGGCTCCGGCTGGCACTCCGGGCACCACACACCGGAGCGGCCGCCGACCTTGCCGTGCGAGAGCGACGCCCCGCAGCGGGGCAGGTGCCGGGACGGTCGTCGCGATGCCCGGTCAGCCAGCTCCGGTGCGGTGGCACGCGGCCGGCTTCGGCGGACTGCCGCAGCACCGTGCGCATTCGTGCGTGCAGCCGTGCGCAGTCCTGGGCGCTGAGCGCGGAGCTCGTGGTGCGCGGGTGGATGCGGGCGCGCCACACGATCTCGGTGCCACTCCTCGGCTCGGTCTGCCCACACCAGCCGGCCCGTCATGCCGAAGTGGAGCAGCACGGCGGTGCCGGTGCGGCGTCCGGCCAGCGGTGCGATCAGCCATTTGCCGTGTCGTCGTGCCGCGCCGAACCGTCGTCCGCGTAGTGTGTCGGACAACGCGCGCGGCGTGGTCCGGCGCACCACCTGCGCGTCGTTGACGTGGACGGCGCGGACGAACCCCCGGGCGTTGTCGTTGAAGACTCGGCGGAAGCCTTCCACGTCGGCCAGTTCCGGCATGGCGGCTACATCACCTCGTCGGTGTCGCGGGGTGGTTCGGTGGGGAAGGGTTTGCCGCCGGAGGCGCCGATGGAGATCGCCAGTCCGGCGAGCGTGGTGATCAGGTAGAGCGCGGCGTTGCCCCAGCCGACGTTGAGCAGTTCGAACTGGGTGGTGGTGATCACGGCGGGCACGCTGTAGGCGGAGAGGCCGATGTAGGCCATGAAGATGGCCACGCCGAACAGCTTGGTCGCCGAGCGGCGGAGCGCGGCGAGCAGGCCCCACAGCGCGGTGCCCGCATGGACGACCGTCAGCACCCAGCTCGCGCCGAGGCCGGGCATGATCTGCTGCCTGCCGAACCGGTCGGTCGCGTCGTCGCCCATGGCGATCGCCGTCACGGTGAACACGGCGTAGACCAGCCCGACGAGCAGCGCGAGCCACTGTGGCCACGCGGGCCGCTGGACGGCCCGCTCGGACCGCTCGGTTCGGCCGGACGCCTGCGGCTGGTTCGCCATTGCCATCACCTACGACTGTCAGTGGTGTGCTGACAATCGGAGTATCCCGGTCCTCGATCGGACAAACCGGTGTTGCGGTCAGCGGTGGGTGCCGTCGCCGAGTCCGATCCGCTCGATGCCGGGATCCTGTGCCTCCGGCGAGCCGAGCATGCCCCGGGTGTCGACGACGACCGGGTTGCTGGCCGCCGCGCCGATCACCGACCAGTCCAGCTCGGTGAACTCCGGCCACTCGGTGAGCAGTACGACCGCCGAGGCGCCCTTCGCGACCTGGTACGGGTCGTCGAGCAGCCGCACCTCGGCCACGGCATGCTGCCGATCGCTCGGTACCTCGGGGTCGTAGCCGGTCAGCACCGCGCCCTCGTGGGCGAGCGCGGCCGCGACGGCCAGCGCGGGGGAGTCGCGCAGGTCGGCGGTGCCCGCCTTGAACGTCAGCCCGAGCAGGCCGATGCGGTGTCCCACGATGCGGCCGTCCGCGTCGCCGGTGACGGCGCGGCGCACATCGCGCACCACCCGGTCGAGCTGCTGGGCGTTGGCGTCGAGGGCGGCCCGCACCACGCCGAGGTCGAGCCCGGCGCGGCTGCCGGTGCGTAGCAGCGCGAGGGTGTCTTTGGGCAGGCACGATCCGCCCCAGCCGGGTCCTGGCTGCAGGCACGACGCTCCGATTCTGTTGTCGAGGGCCATCACGCGTGCCACTTCGCCCATGTCGGCCCCGACCTGTTCGCATAGCGCGGACAGTAGGTTGGTGTAGGACAGTTTGACCGCGAGGAACGCGTTGCAGGCGTACTTGGCCAGCTCGGCGCTGACCGGGTCGGTGCGCACGATCGGTGCGGCGATGCCGTCGTAGACGCGTTCCACGGCGGCGACGGCCGCGTCGTCGGAGGCGCCGATGACGATGCGTGCCGGGCGCAGGAAGTCCTCGACGGCGTGGCCCTCACGCAGGAACTCCGGGTTGCTCACCACGGCGACGTCCGTCCTGTCCACCTGTCGCGCGGCCCGGTGCGTGCTGCCGACGGGGACGGTCGACTTGCTCACCAGCACCGCGCTGTCCGGCAGCAGCGTGCCGAGCTGACCGACCACCGAGTCCACCGCGCTGGTGTCGGGATCGCCGTGCTCGTCCATCGGTGTCGGCAGGCACAGCACGACGATGCCGCAGCCGGTGAGCGCCTCGATGTGGTCGGTGAACGACAGCAGCCCGTCGTGGGTGCCGTCGTGGACGAGCTCGTCGAGGCCGGGCTCACGTACCGGGACCTCGCCGTCACGCAGCCGGGCGACCTTCGCGCTGTCGGTGTCGATGCAGACGACCCGGTGTCCCAGGTGGGTCAGGCACGCCGCGGTAGTGAGCCCGACGTAGCCGGCGCCGAGGACGCCGATGCTCGATGCCGGTCGCGTCATCCCGGCCACCTCCGCAGCAGTGCGGTTGCTTCCTGGAACACCGTTACCGGGTCGATCCGTAGCAGGCTGTGGGACGGTTCGTCGCCGAATGGGTCGCCGACCCCGCCTGCCCACAGCGGCACGTGCCGGTCGTCGTCGGCGGGCGGGCCCCAGTGTTGCGGCGGGGTCGGGCCGAACAGCAGCACCGAGGGCGTGTCGTAGGCGGTGGCCAGGTGCCCCACCCCGGTGTCGCCGCACACCACGAGTCGTGCCTCGGCGACGACCGCGGCGAGCTGCTCCAGGTCGGTGTGCCCGGCGAGCACCGCGTTCGACGGCAGTCCGGCGTCGTGCGCCACGTCGGCGGCGATGGGCCGTTCGTTGCTGTTGCCGGTGACCACCACGTGGTGACCGCGCGCGGCCAGCGCGTGCGCCACCACCGCGAACTGGGACGCGGGCCAGCGGCGTGCGGGGTAGGCCGCGCCGGGATGCACCACGACCGCGCCAGCCACGGGGCTCGGCCGCGGCGGCGGGGCGAGGCGCAGATCGTGCCGGTCGGCAGGCAGCCCGAACCACTCCAGCAGCAGGCACCAGCGTTCGACCTCGTGCACGTCGTCGGGCCACGGCGGGCCGGAGATGCCGGGGAAGTCGGGGTGGCGATGGGTGAGCACCTCGGCCGGATCCTGCGCGAGGAGGTCGGCGATGCTCTGCGGGCCTTTGCCGTGCAGGTTGACGGCCACAGCGGGCGGGTCGTGCGGCCAGTCGAGCACGCCGAGCCCACGCGTGGGCACCAGCTCGTCGGCCGCGCCTGCCAGCCGCACCAGCGGCGCCAGCGCGCCCGGCGCGGCGAGCGCGATGCGATGGCCGGGAAAGGCGCGCCGCAGCGCGCGCAGCGCGGGCAGCCCGGTAAGCAGATCCCCGAGCCCGAGCGCCCGCAACACCAGCATCCCGTCCGTCGCGGCGGTCATGGCCACGACCCCTCCTCCGAGCACGCCACTACCAGCTCCCGCACCTCACAGCCCGGCGGTTGCCGCCAGCCGGCGGCGTCCACATCGGACGGTGTGATCCCGGCTTGGTCGAGACACCACCTCGCCGCCTGCTCGGGCAGCTCCCACGCGGCGAAGGGCACCGGGCGCTTGCCGTGCTTGCGCCGGGAGAACCGCTCCTCCTCGGCGGCCGCGACCATCCGCCCGTCGACGACGAGGGCTGCCGCCGGGTCGTGGAACACGGCGTTGACCCCGAGCACGCGCATGATGACGTCCTCCAAGCAGATTGAGGGCGGCCGATGTGCCGCTCGCGCCTACAGAGTCGCTACCCGGTGCAGCGGCTCGCCAAACAATGACCGGGTTGGAGTCGGGTCTCGTTCACTGGCCGTGCTCGAACCTGGCCAGCGTCTGCTGCAGTCCGTCGGTCAGGCTGGTGCGAGGCGACCAGCCGAGCAGCTTGCGGGCGCGGGTGATGTCCGGGCAGCGCCTACGGGGGTCGTCCGGCGTAGCGGATACGTGCAGCACGGGGGAGTCCCGGTCGGCGAGCTTGCGGATCTCGTCGGCGATGGTGGTGATCGGCAGCTCGTCGGAGTTGCCGATGTTGACCGGGTCGTGCTCCTCGCTGGCCGCCAGCGCGAGCAGCCCGTCGACGGTGTCGTCGACGTAGCACAGCGAGCGGGTCTGGGTGCCGGGACCGTGGATCGTCAGCGGCTCGCCGGCGAGCGCCTGCTGCACGAATGTCGGCACCATCCGGCCGTCGTCGCCGCGCATCCTTGGACCGTAGGTGTTGAAGATGCGCGCGATCGCGATGTCGGTGCCGTGCTCGCGGTGATAGGCGACCGTGATCGCCTCGGCGTAGCGCTTGGCCTCGTCGTAGACGCTGCGCGGGCCGATTGGGTTAACGTTGCCCCAGTACGTCTCGGACTGCGGATGTTCGAGCGGGTCGCCGTAGACCTCGCTGGTCGAGGCGAGCAGGAATCGGGCGGAGCACGTCCGGGCCAGCTCGAGCGCGTGGCGGGTGCCCTCGGCGCCGACCCGCAGGGTCGCGAGCGGCAGGGCGAGGTAGTGGCTCGGCGACGCCGGGGACGCCAGATGCGCCACCAGGTCGAAGCCGGCGAGCGGCGGCAACGGTGCGGTGATGTCGTGTTCGAGGAAGCGGAACTCGTCGTGGCGGAGCAGCCAGGCGATGTTGGCGGTACTGCCGGTCGAGAGGTTGTCGAGGCACACCACGGCGGTCCCCGCCCGCAACAACCGCTCACACAGGTGCGAGCCGATGAAGCCCGCGCCACCGGTGACGAGCGCGCGCTCGAACCGTCGCGACGTCATGGCAGTCGATTACCCCGGTGTTACCGGGGCAAACGCGGACGGCGATTACCGGAAAGCGTGGCAGGGTACAGCGAGATCATGCGCGTGTTGGTCACCGGCTGGCCGAGCTTCCTGCACGGCGAGGCTACGGCGGGAGATGTGCTGAGCATGCGCCGGGTGCGCGACGCACTCGACGCCATCGGCATCGCCTGCGACACGGTGTGGAGCCATGGCTTCCTGCCGGGCGCTGCCGGGCTGGACGACGTCGACCCGTCGAGTTACAGCCACCTGGTCTTCGCCTGCGGGCCGGTGACCGGCTCCCAGGTCGCCGAGCTGCACGAGCGATTCCCCTGCTGCTACCGGATCGCGGTCGGGGTCAGCGTGATCGATCCCGCCTGCCCGGCCGCGTCCGGGTTCCACCGCATCCTGCCGCGCGACGGGGGAGCAGCTTGCGCGCCCGACCTCGCCGATCCGACCACGGCTCGGCCGGTGCCGGTCGCCGGCGTGGTGCTCGCGCCGGGCCAACGCGAGTACGGCAGCCACGGGCGGCACGAGGACGTCCACCGAGTGCTGGGCGACTGGCTCGGCACGCTCGACTGCGCGCTGCTCGAACTGGACAGCAGGCTCGACACCACCGACTGGCGGCACTGCTCCACGCCGGACCAGTTCGCCGCGGTGCTGTCCAGACTGGACGTCGTGATCACGACGCGGCTGCACGGCCTCGTGCTCGCGGTGCGCTCCGGCGTGCCCGCCATCGCCGTCGATCCGATCGACGGCGGCGGCAAGGTCACCGCGCAGGCCCGCGCGTTGAGCTGGCCCGCGATCCTCGCCGCCGACGAGGTGTGTCCCGAACGGCTCGACGCCTGGTTCCGCTGGTGCCGGTCAGATCAGGCGGCCGCGAAGCTGCGGGTGCCCGAATGCGAGCCGGAGCTCATCGACGGGCTGGTCGGCGCGCTGCGGCTGGAGCGAGCGGCATGACCGAGGCCCGAACCACCGTCGTCATCGCGACCCGCAACCGCGCCGGCACCCTCGCCACGACGCTGCGGCGGCTGCTGGCGCTGCGGCCGAGACCACCGATCATCGTGCTCGACAACGACTCGACCGACGCTACCTGGGACATGCTCGGCGTGCTCGCCCGCCGCCACGACGGCGTCAGCGTGTTCCGGCTCGGCCGCAACCTCGGCGCCGCCGCCCGCAACCTCGGCGTGCTCGCCGCCCAGACGCCCTACGTCGCCTTCAGCGACGACGACTCGTGGTGGGCGCCCGGCGCGCTGACGGAGGCGGAAGCCGTCTTCGACAAGTGCCCCGCCGTCGGGCTCATCGCCGGACAGACCGTGGTCGAGCCGCTCGGCGCCGTCGACCCGACGTCGCAGGCGATGGCCGACAGCCCGCTGTCTGATGGCGACGGCCTGCCCGGCAGGGAGGTGCTCGGGTTCCTCGCCTACACCGCGATCGTGCGCCGCAGCGCGTTTCTCGACGCGGGCGGCTTCAGCCGGATGCTGCACCTCGGCGCCGAGGAGAAGCTGCTCGCCGTCGACCTCGCCGCGCGGGGCTGGCGGCTACGTTACGTGCCCGAGGTGCGGGCACACCATGAGCCCGCCGAGCGCGACGACGCCGATCACGCCCACCGCAGGGCGCTGGTCCTGCGCAACGACACGCTGATCTGCGTGCTGCGGCGACCGACGGGCACGGCGTGGCGGTCCGGGCTGTCGCTGGCCGGGTCGGCGACACGTGATCCGCGTGCCGCCCGCGCGTTCGCCGGGCTGGTGCGCAGGCTGCCCGCCGCGCTGCGCCACCGCAGCCGGCTGCCGACCGAGGTCGAGCACAACGTGCGGCTGCTGGAGCGCTGAGCCATGGCACGGACGACCGTCGTGATGATGACCCACAACCGGCGCGACGAGCTGCTGCGCACGCTGCGGCACATGATCGCGCTGCCCGATGCCGCGCCGGTCATCGTCGCCGACAACGCCTCGACCGATGGCACCGCCGAGGCCGTGGCCGAGTTCCAGCGGGCCCGGCCGGACGCCGACGTGTGGCTGCTGCGCTGCGAGGAGAACCTCGGCGCGATCGCCCGCAACCACGCCGTGGCCGAGTGCGCCACCGAGTACGTGGCGTTCTGCGACGACGACACCCGCTGGCAGCCCGGCGCGCTGACCAGGGCGGCCGACCTGCTCGACGCCCATCCCGGGCTGGCGTCGGTCACCGGGCGCTGTCTGGTCGAGCCGGAGCTGGCCGAGGATCCGATCAGCCCGGAGCTGCGGCACTCCCCGGTGCCGGGACCAGGCTGGCTGCCCGGTCCCGCGCTGCTCGGCGTCATGGCGGGCCTGACGACGTTTCGCGCCGACGCGTTCCGCCAGGTGGGCGGGTTCTGTGAGCGGCTGTGGCTCGGCGGGGAGGAGGAACTGCTCGCGCTCGACCTCGCCGCGCACGGCTGGTGGATGTGCTGGGACGAGGACGTGGTGATCCACCATGCGCCGTCGCGGCAACGCGACCCGCGCCGGCGCAGGCAGCTCGGCATCCGCAACACGCTGTGGACGCTGTGGCTGCGCCGGCCGCTGCGCAGCGCGCTACGCCGAACGGTCGACGTGCTGCGCTCGGCACCGGCCGATCGGGCGACCGCAGCCGCCGTCGCCGAGGCAGCCGCGTCCGCGGGCTGGGTACTGCGACGGCGGCAGGTGGTGCCGGACGAGGTCGAGCATGGCCTGCGGCTGCTGGAACACTCCCAGCGCCGGTCGTCGGCGCGCCGCTACGTCGGCTGAAGGTCCTCCGTGCCCGTGTCGACGACCGGCCCGCGGTCGCGCGGCTAGGTCGTGGGGAAGCGCATGCGCACACAGTTGCCGGTGGGGCTGCGATGAGCGGTGAGGACGTCGGCGGCGTGACGTGCGAGCCACATGCCGCGACCGCCCGTGGCGGAGAAGTGCGGGCGGACGTAGCCGACCTGCGGCGGTACGGGAATCGTGCCGCGATCGTCGACCTGGACGATCACGGCAGTGTCGGCACCCCATCCACGTACCCTGATCGGCGGGTGTGCGTGTTGGAAACCGTTGGTGGCGATTTCACTGACCGCGATGACCACGTCGTCGGCGTAGTCTTCCTCTAAGCCCGCGAGGTTGCGCCAGGCGCGGACCGTGTGCCGCAGGTGGCCGAGCGAGTCGAGATCTGCCAGGTGCAGATCAAAGTCGGCGTCGCCGGTCGCTGGCTGCAGGATCACCTCGTCGTGCTGCTCAAGGTAGGTGCTCGCACCCAAGTAATCGGGGTTGACGATCGCACCGTCCCGCTCAAGCGTGCGCGCGTGGACCATGCGGAACCGGGCCAATGCCTCAGCCGGGAACCGGCGTCGGTCACACAGGCACAGCATCGGAACTCGAAACGAGGCGAACACCGTGTTGCACATCGCCTCGTAGCGCAGGTACTGGCTGACCCGCTCGGCGACACCGTCATAGCCGAACTCGCCGATCACGACAGTGGCCTCGTCCCGCTGCCGGTCGAAGAAACGCCGGAGCCCGTCGTAGAACCGCCCCAAATGCGCGTACGACACATCCGGCAGGCCGAACTGCACCCGGGCGAGCTCTACCGGCAGCACTCGGCGCAGCTCCCGCTCCGTGGCAGGCGGGACAAGGACAAAGATGCGCTCCTGGTGGCGCTGGCCGTGGTCGAGAAAGCGCGCCACCCGCTGGCACAGCTCGCGTTCGGAGTCATAGATCGCGGCGATGTGCTCGAACGCCTCGCGGCGCTCGCTCGCGACCGGGCTCACGGCGCACCTCCCTTCTCGACCACCCGGATCGCCGGATTGCGGTCAAGGTCAAACCGCTGAACCATGCGCCCCACGTGGCGGGACGGATTGAGCAGCGTCAAGCAACCGCCCCGCCGGTGCAGCAGGTCGGCGACGTCGGTCAGCGCGGTCACCGCCTGGGCGGACAAAAAGCTCACATCGGACAGGTCGACGGTCGTGACCGCGTCGAGGGTTGCCGTGTGCAACACCGTGGCCAGCCGGTCGGCGTTGGCGATGTCGATCTCGCCATGTACGGAGAGCCCATTCTCATCGCAGACGGCGGCCCACGTGTCGCTGCGGAGGTGGCGCCAGTGCGTGCCCACCAGCTGCGTGAGGAACCCGTTCCGTTCCTGCTGCGGGTCGTAGCGGCACAGCACCTGCAGGGGATAGTCGCGGGTGAGCTTGTCCAGGTCGTGCTCGTGCAGCAGCAGCTCGTCGTCGTCGGGAGCCAGCGTGTGCAGCGCCCGCCCATCGGAGGTCAGCGACACCGCCCGGTAACCCTCACCGTGGGCACGCTCGATGCACTCCACGTGCGCCGCGCGCAGCGCCTCATGCCGTCCCTTCGTCGTGTCATACAGTCCCTGCGCGGCAACGACCTCCAGCTGACCAGAGGCCAGCAGGCCGACATCGATGCCAGCCTCAGCCAGCCACCGCTGCGCCGAGGTCGCCACGCTCTGGCAGAGCAGCACCTTGTCCCCGGCCGCTACCGCGCGCTCCACCCAGCCGATCAGCTCACGCTGCCGCAACTGCCCTGCCGTTCGCAGCCACAGCTCATGCGAAGCCGCACTCGCGGGCTCGATCCGATCCGTGCTCGCCACGTCAATCGCGCTCACCCCTTTTGCTCCACGCGTGTCGCCGGCGGCGACCTAACCACGCCAGGATAGGCAACCATCCCACGCGTAGCACACCAAGACCCACACAGTAGCCACGCAAGATCATCCATGCCGTGGGAGTGAACCCTGATGCCGGTGAACGTCGTCCCTTCGCAAGCTCTGATACGGACACATGCTGCTCGTCCCAGCGACGGCAGCACATCTGATGCAGCGCTGCAACGAAGCGCGGCGTGACCTGGCGAAAGTGCTGTCGCACCAAACGGCGGCACTGTGACTATCCACCCTTGTATTTGGCATGGCCGAAAAGTGGGGATCAGCAGCCACCTTCCAGCCTCAGTTCGCGCGTGTACACCAATAGCGTCGCCGTGACGCGGTTGTTACAGCGTCCCTACAGCGTGGGCGGTTCCCAGTGGACGACCTTCGTGGTGGTCATCTCGTCCAGTAGTTCGGGGCCGTAGCCGAAGCCCTCGCCGCTGCTGCCGCGGGGATGTGCCGCACCGCCCGGTGCGCCGCCGAACACGGCGTTGATCTTGACCGAGCCGACCGGCAGCTCGCGCCAGGCGCGCTGTGCGTGGTCCATCGAGCCGGTGAGCACGGTGGCGGCCAGCCCGTAGCCGCTGTCGGCGGCCTCGGCCAGCGCGTGGTCGAACGAGCGCACCGTACGTACCGGGGCGATGGGGCCGAAGATCTCCTCGGACATCACCGCCATGCTCGGGGTGCAGCCGGTCAGCACCGTGGCCGGGTAGTGCGAGCCCGGCCCGTCCGGCAGCGCGCCGCCGATCTCGCAGTGCGCGCCCGCCTCGGCCGCGGCCGTCACGGCGTCGTGCACCTGCTCGCGATGCCGGTGGTCGACCAGCGGCGGGGGACGGGTGTCGGCGGCCGCGTCGACGAGGGCGCGCACGAACGGCTCGGCGACGGTCTCGTGGACGTAGATCCGCTCGACGGAGACGCAGATCTGGCCCGCGTTGGCGAACGCGCCCAGTGCGGCTTGCCGTGCCGCCCAGCCGGGATGCACGTCGCGGTCGACGATCAGTGGGTCGTTGCCGCCGTTCTCCTGCAGCACCTTTGCCCCGGTCTTGGCCGCCGCCTCGGCGATGTGACGGCCCGCCGTCGTGCTGCCGACGTGGGCGATGAGGGCGACCCTCGGGTCGGCGGTGAGCGCGGCACCGACATCGCCGTCGCCGACCAGGCCGGTCAGCACGCCGTCCGGGTGGGCGGCCGCGAGCAGCGAGCACAGCAGCTCGCCGGTGCGCGGGCAGCGTTCGCTCGGCTTGTGCACCACGGTGTTTCCGGTGACCAGCGCGGCGCCGAGCAGCCCGCAGGCGACCGCGACCGGGTCGTTCCACGGCGTGATCACGGCGACGACGCCGCGCGGCTGGGCGATCATGAAGTCGGTGGCGTCGTGGTCGCCCTGCAAGGTCTTGCCACGGTGCAGCGGGCCCAGCTCGGCGTACTGTTCGAGCGTGCCCGCGCCCGCGAGCACCCCCTCGCGGGCCTCGTCGCGGGGTTTGCCGGTCTCCGCCTCGTTGAGCTCGGCGAGCTGCTCCAGGTTGTCGCGGACGGCGCCGGCCGCCCGGCGCAGCGCCGCGCCCCGGTCGGCGGGGGAGGTGCGGGTCCACCCGGGCTGGGCCACTCGGGCGGTCACGATGGCCCGTTCGACGTCGGCGGGCGTGCTCATGGCGAGCGCGCCAACCGGGGAGCCGTCGTGCGGGCTGCTGATCTCGATCTGGCGCGGCGCGGCGCCGGTCAGGGGGCGATCGTCGACCCCGAAGTCGGAACCGGTGTCGGTCGCGGCGTGGTGCTGCGATGTGGTCACAGGGCTGCCACCCTCTCGTTCGGTTCGTCGGACTCGGCCAGGACGCGGTGATAGTTCCGTTGGGTGTCGGCGGCGATGCGGTTCCACGAGTAGCGCGATGCCGCGCGCTTGCGCCCGGCGCTGCCGTAGGCGCGACGCAGCTCGGGGTCGGCGAGCAGCTCGCTCGCGGCCTCGGCGAGCGCGTTCGGCGCTTGGGCGGGCACCAGCGTGCCGGTCACCCCGTCGACCACGGTGTCGGTCAGCCCGCCGACGGCGGTGACGATCACCGGCACGCCGGAGGCCATGGCTTCGAGCGGCACGATGCCGAACGGCTCGTACCACGGGGTGCAGGCCACGACGTCGGCCGAGCGCAGCAGCGCGGGCATGTGGTCGCGGCGAATCTGGCCGGTGATGTGGACCCGGTCGGCGACGCCGTGACCGCGCGCGATGCGCAGCAATCGGCTGGTCTCCTCGTCGTCGGCGAGCTCGTCCGGCCGTGGCCCGCCCGCGATGACCAGCTCGGTTGTCGGCAGGTCGCGCAGCGCGGCGATGGCGATGTCGAAGCCCTTGCGCGGCACCAGCCTGCCGACAGCGACGATCCGGTGCCGCTGGCGGCGCGGCGGCACGCCGGGGGCGCCGGTCGTCGCGCCGGTGTCGTCCGCGGTGAAGCGGCTCAGGTCGACGCCGCAGGGCACCACCGACATGGTGGTGTGCGGGGTGCCCATGCGGGCGAGCTCGAACACCTCGTCGGAGCAGGTCGCCAGCACGCGATCCACCCGTGTGCCGAGGATGCGCTCCAGCTTGACCCGCCGCGCCGGGCTGGTGTCGGCCGTGCCCTGGTGTCTGCGCTTGACCACGCCGAGCGCGTGGAAGGTCTGTGTGACCGGAATGCCGAGATCGGTGGCGCCACGGAGGCAGGCGAGTCCCGACATCCAGAAGTGCCCGTGCACGATGTCAGGCACAGACCGCGACCAGGCGTGGTGCAGCCAGTCGCCGAACTCGTCCATGTACGGCAGCAGCTCGTCGCGCGGCACCGGCTCGGCGGGCCCGGCGGGCACGTGCACCACCTCGTAGCCCGCCGGTGCCGTCCGGCGCGCGGGCTGCGACGGGTCGCCGTGGCGGGTGTAGACGGTGACCTCGTGCCCTTTCCGGCACAGCGCGGCCGACAGCTCGGCCACGTGCAGGTTCTGGCCACCGGCGTCGACATTGCCGAGCGCTGCCAGCGGACTCGCGTGCTCGGAGACCATCGCGATGTGCATGTCGTTTCCCTCTCGCTGCGTCGTCAGGTACCGGCGGCCGTCGTTGCCAGTACCTCGTCCCAGTCCCGCAAGAACGTGTCGAGCCCGTAGTGGGTGAGGGCGAACTCCCGCGCCGCCGCGCCCGCATCGGCCGCCAGCTCCGGGTCGCGGACGAACCGCCGGATCCCGTCGGCCAGCTCCTCGACGTTGCTCGACACCAGCCCGGCCTCGGGCGGTATCGCGGCCGCCGCCTCGGTGCTCGCCACCGCGACGACCGGCATGCCGAGGTGCATGGCCTCGAGCAGCGACAGGCCGAGCGAGGTCCAGCGCGCGGTGTGCACGTAGACCCGGCGGCGTGCCATCGCGTCGTGCAGCTCCTGCTGCGGCAGATCGGCGATCCCGGTGACGTGGGAGTAGCGGTCGTGCACGTCGTCGGCGCCGATGCCGAAGACGTCGATGGGCGCGGCGTCGCCGAACGCGGTGAGCAGGTCGGTTCCGGTCACCCGCCACCGGCGCATCGGCTCGTTGATCAGCACCGCCGCCTTCGGCAGGTCGCCTCGGTAGCGGTGGCCGGGGTCGACGATGCCGTGCTCGATCACCGTGGTGTCACAGCGGCCGTTGTCCCACATCAGGTCGTTGAAATGCGTGACGTGCACCAGCGGTATCTCCCGCTGGTCGGCGAGCGGATGCCGGGTGGTGGCGGCATGTTCGGACGGCGTGGTGTGCTCGACGAACACCGCGGGCACGTCCACCCCGGGCTGCAGGCCGAGCCACTCGCGGGTGAGGTCGAGCTCCTGCTCGCGTTGCAGCACGACGACGTCGACGTCGGTGCCAGCGAGCCGGTCGGCCGGTACCTCGGTCGCGGCGGGCCAGTCACGCCCGCAGCGGCCTCGCCCCCACGGCCCGCCTTCCGGCAGCGTCGGCAGCAGGTACTCGTGGTCGCCCCGCACGAACGAGGTGGTCCATGAGCCGTGCACGTGCCACAGCAGCACTCGCAGCGGGCGTGATGGTGTGCTCATGGCGAAGGAGTTGCCGCAGTCGTCAGCTGTAAACGTCGCTGCGAAGGGTCACCGTGTCGCTCACCAACCGTGGCGGATTAGCCGCCCGGTACGGCGGGAACGCCACGGGAGAGACGTGCACGGCGAACGTGAAAGGCAGCTGATGACCGGCTTCTTCGGAGCGGGGCAGGGACCGAGCCCGTTCGACCACTTCATGGCGCAGTTCTTCGGCGGTGCGGCGCCGGGCCGCCGCGCGTACTCGGTCGACATCCTGCGGCTGATGAGCGACCAGGCCCGCGCGCTCGTCTCCGACGCCGCGTCGCAGGCGGCCGAATGGGGCAGCAAGGCGCTCGACACCGATCATCTGCTGTGGGCGGCGACCAAGACGGCGGGCAGCAGGGAGCTGCTGGGCCAGGCGGGCGTCGACACCGAGGCGCTCGCCGCCGAGATCGAGCGGTCGGCGTCGCGCGACGACGGCGCGTCGCCGTCGTTGCAGCTGACGCCCGCCGCGAAGCGGGTGCTGCTCGACGCCCACCAGATCTCGCGCGGGCTCGGCTCCACCTACATCGGTCCGGAGCATCTGCTGCTCGCGCTGATGGCGAACGAGGAGACCACGGCGGGCCGACTGCTGGCGCAGCACGGCGTGACGCCGGAGTCGATGCGGCGGCGGGAGCAGCAGCCACCGGCCGGGGCCGGTCAGCAACAGACGTCGTCGTCGACGAAGACGCTGGACCAGTACGGGCGCGACCTGACCGCGCTGGCGCGGGAGGGCGGTATCGACCCGGTGATCGGCCGGGATGAGGAGATCGAGCAGACGGTC
>WHUB01000082.1:0-570 GCA_009377395.1 Actinophytocola sp.
CCGGGCGTATCCAGCGGCGCAAAGCTATCGCTCGGGGTGGCTTGTCGCCACGCGGATAGCCTTTCCGGCAACCCCGGGGTCAACCCAACCGCAGGTCACGGTGCTCTCATCCAGGAATCCCGCTCACAACGCCGAGGTCAAATGCCGGACGCGAGTTCTGGCCGGAAGACCTCATCCACGAGGACTCGCTTGATTCGCGCCGTCTCGCAGTTGTACGACGTCCGTCGCCGCAACTCCTTGCGAATCGCCTCAAGCACAACCTCGGAGCCGAGCACGGTGGCGAGCGAACGGGCGGACGTCGCCGACTTCGCGCGCCACAGGTCCTCGAGGAGGTGACGCTTCAGCACTTCTTTCGACAGATGGAACCGCTGCTCGGTCTTCGTGGCGAGACTGCCATCGGAGAGCAGGTCAACCTCCAACGCAAGGTCGAGCTGAACAGGAAGCCCACCGGTCAGATGCCACACCTGCCAGACCTGTCCATTCGTCAAGATCATCCACTCGACACCCTCGTTGACCGCATACGACTGCACCTGACGCAGATGGCGGGCGCCGAGCTTCTGCGTGCATCGC
>WHUB01000082.1:580-16754 GCA_009377395.1 Actinophytocola sp.
CGATGAAGGCCACCAACTGCTTGTCGATCCGGATGCCGAAATCGGCGAACTCGCCCTTGACCTGGTATTCGGTCGTGAGGTCTTCGTACTTGTCGAATCCGAGACCCTCACACAGAAAATCGGTGATCAGCAGGCGAGTATCACCTTCATTGGCATCACGCGCGATGAGGTCTGCCAGCGGCCTGCCGAATTTACGAGTCGCAGACTTGACTCGGTCACGCGCAACGCTCTCCCACTTGGGCATCGACCGCTTCCCGGCCTTGACCGCCGTCGCAGGCACCGCAGCAGGCTCGGAACGAGTTTCGTCGCCCGTCCGTCGCACCACGGTCACCACCCGTTACTGACGTCACCAAATCGACATCGCATCGCGCCCAAGGACGCTTTGGGTCCTGCCGATGACTTTCGGCACCCGCAGAGGTCTGCCTTGTGTACGCGAAGCCGAGGAGCGGATTCCGATGGACGAGACCCAAGCAGAACGCGTTGCCGGCGGGTTCCGACCATGGCGGTGATCGAGGACGTCCGGCCGCTTGGAACCGAGTTGGAACGCTCCTATCAGGTGTACGTGCGCGGCCAGTTGAAGTTCCGCGTCAAGCAGATCGTCTACGTGGCGTTCTCCCTCGACGAGACCGTGATGGGCTTCGCGTTTCCCAGGGAGGAGCGCGCGGCGCTCGTCGCGAGCGAGCCGCACAAGTTCCAGCTGCCGTCGGCATCGGACATGCGCTTCAACTGGGTCCACGCCGAGCTCGCGGCCCTGGACCCGACCGAGGCCCGCGAGCTCGTTGTCGACGCTTGGCGCATGGTCGTCCCCAAGAAACTCACCCGCGCCTACGATCTCACTCATCCCCACGGCCCGGGCTGAAGCCCGGACCCCGTGACGTCAGCCCTACAGGCCGAGCTCGGCCAGTCTCGACGAGATTCGGCCGTCGGTGGAGACGACCGGGGCCTCGGTGCGCACCCACGGGTCGCCGCCGAAGCGGTCGGTGAAGATCTTCTCCGCGGTCCGGGTCGACACCGCCTGCGTGGTCAGCGTCGGGTTGGCGCCGCTGGCGCCGTTCGACAGCGCGGAGTTGTCGGCGATGTAGAGGCCGTCGACCCATCGGGAGTGGCCGTTGGGGTCGAGCACGGAGTTCCGCTCCGACTCCCCCATTCGCATGCTGGACTGCACGTGCAGGATGATCGGCGCCCAGTCCATCCGGAACACCTTCGTGGCACCGGCGGCGCGGGCGATCTCGACGGCGCGGCGCACCAGGTACTCCCGGTTCTCGACCGTGCGGCGGCTGCGCTTGCGCTGATGCATCTCCACCTTGGCGATGGGACCGTGCTCGTCGGCCGGCATCGCCGACAGCGTCGCGCGGTTCTGCTCCTCGACGTGGTCGTCGGTCATGATCAGCATGGCGAACATCCGGTCGATGCCGTGCATCATGACATCCTTCAGCTCGTCGCCCAGCAGCCGACCGGCCGGACCGTCCCAAGTGCCGGTGGGTCCACGGCCGTTGGCGTACTGACCGCGAATGCCGCTGTCGGACACCGTCATGGTGAAGCTCTGCAGCGCGGGCGGAACGCCGACGTTCATCACGCCGCCGCGCCCGGGCCAGTCCGACCGGGCCGACGAGCCGGTGCCCTTGCTGGAGCCGGTGTACTCGTCGAACGTGGCGATGACCCAGTCGAAGTAGTGGTCGGTGTAGCCGCGACCGACCCAGTCGTTCGGGTTGGGCAGCCCGCTGTTCAGCCACAGTCGCGGGTTCTCCGTACAACCTGCGGCCAGCACGACGACCTTCGCATCCTCGCGGTGCGTCTCCCCCGTGGCGCCGCCCCGCCACGTCACGCCGGTCGCGGTGGTCTTCCCGTTGCGCTGCTCGGTGTGCACCTGGGTGACGAACGCGTCGGTGATCAACTCGACCGGCCTGCCGCCGTCGGCCCAGCGGTCGGCGGTCAGCGCCATCGGCACGTAGCTGTTGTCGGTGGACCGCTTCGCGACGAGGTTCCTCGGCGCCTCGGCGGGATGTTTGCAGCCGAGGATGCAGTAGCCGCAGAACGTGCAGCCGGTGGACTGCGGGTACTGCAGTCGTGGTTCCTCCTCGTGGCCGGCGAGTCTGCCCGCGAACCCGCCCGGCTGCAGGATCGCGTTCTCCTGCGGCCGGAACGAGTTCCGCGTCGTGGTCTTGCTGGTCTGCACCGGCAGCCCGAGGTTCTCGCACCCCCGGAAGAACACCTCCTCCTTGGTGCCCATTGCCGCCGTCTGCACCGGCAGGGTGGCCTCCACCCATTCGTAGTAGGGCACGAGCTCCGAATAACTGAACGGGAACGGGTGCTGACTGTCGTAGGCGTCGAAGTCGGCACCGGTGTAGCCGGCGAACGAGCCAGGGTAGGCGCGCGGCGAGTTGCCGAGGTAGTGCTGCGTGGTGCCGCCGACGCCGGAAAGCTGCCACAGGAACGAGTTCTGCGGCGTCTCCCGGTACCACGCGGGCTTGGACCGGTCGGCCGGGCCGAAGCGCAGGAAGCCGGTCAGCGGGTTGTTGGCGTCGTTCTCGTAGTGCGTCCACTCGTTGGTGGTGTCGGCATGCCTCGGCCCAGCTTCGAGCAGCAGCACGTCCAGGCCCTTCGCCGCCAGCTCCTTGGCCACCACCGGGCCGCCGCCGCCCGCACCGACCACGATCACGTCCCGCATCAGTTCTCCACCCGCTTCCGCCCCTGGTAGTAGCCCTTGAACTCGTCCCAGCCGTGCACGATGCCGTCCGGCTGGTAACCGGTGAGCCGCCAGCCCACCGGACGCCGGACGATCGTTCTGGCCCGCGGGTCGTAGACGCTCCACTCGTTGTAACTGCCGTAGGCGGAGAACTCGAGCAACGCTCCGGCCAGGAAGCGCAGCGTGCCGGACAGCGTCTCGGTGAACGGCTCCGGCATTCCTCCGTCCAAAGTGGCCACCAGATCCGGGTGCGGTCCTTCCAGCTGCTCGAACACCGCGCACTTGTCGTCGAAGGACAACCGGGCGAACGGCGACAGGAACGCGCCGTTGACAGCGGCCGGGTTGACCTGGGTCGCCGCCAGGTTCAGCAGCATCGCCACCACCGAGGACAGCGGCATGGTCGCGTCGTTGCGCAGCATCGTGGTCAGCGCGGCGTCCAGCGTCTGCACCTGGACGAGCGGCAGACCGGCAATCGATCCGGGCAACGCGATGCCGCTGCCGTCCAGCCCGGCGGCCAGGCCCTGCCCGAGCGCGTTGCCGAACTGGTCGGGGAACGGCACGAAGTTGTCCAGCGAGGCGATCATGAAGTCCGTCGCCTTCGCCTCCATAGCGCCGGGCTCACGGCGCGGCGTGCCCTGCGCCGTCGAGTACGCGTCCGGCCCCGGACATGCCATCACGACCAGCCCGTTGAGGGTATCCCTGGCCAGCTCGGCCAGCACCGGCTGGAGCCGATCGACCACAGTGTCCAGTTCCTGGGCCCGGGCCGCCGGAGCCAGCAGTCCACCACCGGCCAGCGCTGCACCGAGCACCCCGATGCGGGCGAGGAACGTTCGACGGTCGGACACCGGTGCGGTCATGGCGTCTCCAGCGGTCGGCGGCGATCGGCTCGTCAGAGCATTGCCGCCACACGCCGCCCCCGCATTGTGCAGGCTTACTCCATCTGGTCTAGCTTCTTGGGCATCTGCCCATTGGCCACCGCACCTGAGGTGGCCAGGATTGGGCCTTCTATCAGGAGAGGACGTCTGGATGACCGAGGACAATCGAGGAGGAGAACCGGGGCGGCGCGAGGTCGGACGACGACGCCTGCTCGGGTATCTGGTGGCCGCCCCCACGCTCGCGGTCGCGGTCCGCCTCGGCGTCGACATGACCGCGCCCAGCGAGGCGCAGGCGGCCGGGACTCCCGTTCCCACCCCGCCGCTGCCCGCCGACCTGTTCGACCTCGAGGACACCCAGAACTATGCCGCCAAGCCGACGGCGCACCTCATCACCCTGGAGCTGCGCGAGGACGGTTCCGTCCACTTCGAACTGCCCAGGATGGAGGTCGGCCAGGGCATCATGACCTCGACCGCGATGATCATCGCCGACGAGCTGGACGTCCCGCTCGACCAGGTCGTGGTCACCCTGGCGAAGGCCCGCCCTGAGCTGCAGATGAACCAGCTCACCGGCGGCTCCAACACCACGATGTCGACCTACTATCCAATCAGGACCGCCGCCGCGCTCGCCCGCGGTGCGCTGCTGGAGGCCGCCGCGCTGATGCTGGGCGGCCTGAAGCCCAACTCGCTCAAGACCGAGAACGGCGCGGTGATCGCCCCGGACGGCACCCGCGTCTCGTACGGCGAGCTCGCCGGCAAGGCGGCCGTCAGCCAGACCACCGCGAAGGAGGCCGAGCTCAAGTCGGCCGCCGAACGCAAGGTCGTCGGCACCCCCGTCGGCCGCACCGACGCCCGCGACGCGGTCACCGGCGCCAAGCAGTTCGCCATGGACCTCGACATCCCCGGCGCGCTGCCGACCATGGTCTGCAAGCCGCCCACGATCAACGGCACCGTCCGCTCGGTCCGGAACGCGGCGGCGGTGCGGGCCATGCCCGGGGTCGCGCACGTCGCTGTCATCGCCACCGGCGTGGCGGTGCGGGCACGGACGTTCGGGCAGTGCATCGACGCGGTCCGCGCCCTCGACGTCGACTGGGCGCCGGGACTCGTGGGGCACGACTCCGACGACGACGTGCTGGCGGAGCTGAAGGACGCCGAGCTGCCGCTGGCGGTGCCGGAGATTCCCGCGCTGGCTACGACGGTCGACACCTCGTTCACGTTCATGTTTTCCAGCAACGCCGCACTCGAGACCGGCTGCACGGTCGCGGACGTGACGGCCGACTCGGCGGAGGTCTGGGGCGGGTTCAAGGCGCCGATCGTGGCGAAGCAGGAGATCGCGTCGACGCTCGGGCTGCCGGCGGACGCGGTCACCGTGAACGTGGTGCAGGGCGGCGGGTCGTTCGGGCGGAAGCTGTTCCAGGACGGCGGGCTCGACGCCGCGCTGGCCTCGCAGGCGTTCGGGGCGCCGGTGCGGTTGATGTGGCACCGCGCCGACGACTGCCGGCAGGGCCGGGTGCACCCGATGTCGACGTCCCGCGTGCGGGCGACGGTGCTCGGCGACCAGGTGCTGAGCTACGAACAGCGGCACACCAGCGCGCGCACCGACTTCGGGCACGGCTACGGCGAGATGATCTCGGCCGCGGCCTCGCAGCTGCCCGTCGGCGACTACAGCATCTCGCAGTGGGTCTACACGCTCACCCAGGCCGCGCACTACAACTTCGGCCCGACGACGTCGCTGCTCAACGAGCTCACCGACCGCCGGTTCAACACCGGGGCGATGCGCAACATCTACTCACCCAACACGGCGGTCGCGCGCGAGCTCACCGTGGACAAGATCGCCGCGACGATGGGCAAGGACCCGTACGAGTTCCGGCGCACGTTCGTCCGTGAGGAGCGCTCGCGCGCGGTGCTCGACAAGGTTGCCGAGGTCGGGCGGTGGGGCCGGGACATGCCGCCGCATCACGCGCAGGGCATCGGCATCCACAACGAGTACCACGCCTACACCGCCTGTCTGATGGAGATCGACACCAGCCCGGCGACGGTCAACCGGAAGGTCCGGCAGGCGGTCACCGGGCCGCGGGTGACCAAGGTGGTCTTCGCCGTCGACATCGGACTCGCCGTCAACCCGAAGGGCCTCGAGGCGCAGATGATGGGCGGGATCATGGACGCCCTGGCGATCGTGCTCACCTCCAGCGTGCATCTCAAGGACGGCAACTTCCTGGAAGCGAGCTGGGACAACTACGCCTACACCCGGCAGTGGAACGTCCCGTTCGACGTCGAGGTCATCGTCATGCCGTCGACCAGCGAGGACCCCGGCGGCGCCGGCGAGCTGGGGGTGGCGGCCGCCGCCTCGGCCGCGGCGAACGCCTACGCCCGCGCCACCGGCACGACGCCGACGGTGTTCCCGATCAACCACAACTCCGGCCTGCACTTCGAGCCGTATCCCTACAGTCCGCCGATCCCGCAGTCGCCGACCAACGGCCTCGACTACGTCCGCTAAGGAGCTCTCTTTCGATGGGCAAGCACACTTTCAAGGTCAACGGCGAGAGCGTGACGGTCGAGGTCGAGGACGACGTCCGGCTGCTGTGGGCACTGCGTGACATCCTCGGCGTGCGCGGTCCGAAGTACGGCTGCGGCATCAACGTCTGCAAGGCCTGCACCAGCCACATCAACGGCAAGGCGTTCAACCCGTGCGCCGTGCCGGTCGGCGAGGTCGGCGAAGCCGACGAGGTCACCACGATCGAGGGGCTGGCCGACACCGCCGACGGCGACCTGCATCCGATGCAGCAGGCCTGGATCGACTACGACGTCGCCCAATGCGGCTACTGCCAGCCGGGCCAGATCATGGCAGCCGTCGACCTGGTACGCCGGGTGCGGGCAGAGGACCGCGCCATCACCGAGGACGATCTCGACACGCTGCGCAACATCTGCCGGTGCGGCACCTACCCGCGGATCCGGGAGGCGATCAAGTCGGCGTCGTCGAAGATGTAGCCAGCAGCGCGAGGCGCAGCAGCAGCCCGTCGCGGTCGTCGGGCAGCGAGCGGCCGGTCAGCTCCTCGATCCTGGCCAGCCGGTGCAGCACGGTGTTGCGGTGACAGTGCAGCTCGGCACCGACCTTCGCCGCCGATCCGTCGTGCCGGAACCACGACGTCAGCGTGTCCAGCAGGACGGTGCGTCTGTCCTCGTCCAGCTCCAGCAAGGCGCCGAACGCACGGCGCCGGATCTGCTGTGCGATGGCCGGGTTCGCCGCCAGCAGCACCTCGGGCAGTCGCTCCTCAAACGCCACCACCTCCGGGCGCTCCGGCGGCACGGTGTCCGATGCCAGCTCCGCCATCCGGTAGGCACTCGCCACCTCGGCCAGTCCCACCACGGCGGCGGACACGCCGGCGCGGCCCTCGACGGTCTTGCGCAGCTGGGTAGCCAGCCGCTGCACCGGCGCGTCGCCCAGCAGGACCAGACCGACCTCCTGGCCCGAGCGAAGGCACCACTCGGAGCGGAACCGGTGTGCGGCGAGCGCGTCTCGCGGCGACCACGGCGGCGACGCCGAGGGCGTGTCGTGCCGGACCACGGCCACCGCGAAGCGGCCGTCCGCGGGCAGCTCCAGCACCCGGCTCGCCTCGGCCGCCGGGTCGGGGTCGGCGCCACGGCCGGTCAGCAGGCCGTCCAGCAGTGCCTGCCGCCGCTCGGCGTTACGCCGGATCGCCGCCGCCTCCTGCGCGCGGTACTCGGCGCCGGCGGCCTGCGACATCATGTCGGTCAGCTCCATCACGTCGACCGCGCTGTCCAGCAGCTCCCCGATCGACTCCGGGCAGTGCGCGCGGGCTTCCTCCACCAGCGCCGCCCACAGCACCTCGGTGCCGATCCGGTAAGCGTGTAGCAGGGACTCCATCGGAAACCCGGCCCTCGCGCGCTGCTCGGCGGTGCGCCGCGCGGCGTCGCGGAAGTCCTCACCCCGGGGCACCCGGTCGGCGAGGAACTGCATGCAGCGGGTGAGGTTGTCCCGCAGCGAGCGGGTCAGCTCCTCCGGCGCGATCAGGTCGGTCGTGCGGTAGGTCTCGTCCTTCGCCAGCAGGACCGCGTGCAGCCGCTCCGTCAGCTCGGGCACGCGGTCGAGCAGATGCTCGGCGAGCCCGCGCAAGATCGGCGGATGCACCCGCGCGGATGCCGATCGGACCATCGTGGTCATTCGAAGAGCCTAACCCTAGGTGTGGCAGCCGTCATAGTCGCTGCCCTTGCTCCCGACAGGCGACCACGTGGGCTCACGCGTAGGGGTCGGTCCGGTTCCACCGGCTCAACCACGACATCGCCGTCCGCTACGCCGACTCCGGCTCCGACCTGGTCGCGGTCCTTCGCGAGCACGCCGCGTCACGCCGACTTCCCCTCGTGACGAACCACCGCAACATCGTCCCCGACATCCTGGTGCACGGGCAGGACATCGCCATCCCCCTCGGCAGGCCCCGGCCGATGCCCACCCCGGCGGCGGTCGCGGCCGCGAGCCGGGTCTGGACCATGGGCTGGCCCTTCTGGGCCCGGCAACGCCTGTCCGGCCTCCGGTTGTCCGCCACGGACGCGGACTGGACGGCAGGCGCCGGCCCGGAGGCACGCGGGCCCATCGCCGCCCTGCTGCTCGCACTGACCGGCCGGGCGGCGGCGTTGTCCCACCTCACCGGGGACGGCGCGGACGACCTGGCCCGGAGGCTAACGACCGGCTGAGACCAAGGGCCTTCGCAAGCCGGGCACGGCTATGCCTCGCAGGGTGATATACCCGCACCATGCGCAGCGGGACCAGACAGCTAGCCGGTATCGGGATCACCTGCCTGGCGACCGTCATGGCCATGGTTCTCTTGCCGGGCCACGCCTTGTCGGTGGCGAACGGCAACGACGTCGCAGCCGGCCGGTACGAGTTCGCGGTCGCGTTGACGATGAAGGGGATCACCAGGCCGGACGGCACGAAGTACGACAGCGCGTGCTCGGCCGCGTTGATCGCGCCTCGGTGGATCGCGACCGCCGGTCACTGCTTCCACGACGGCGCTCACCACCCGGTCAGCGGTCCACCGCGCTACGAGCGAACCATTGCGACCGTCGGGCGTGCCAGCCTGCACGGCAAGGGCGGCCATGACACCGAGGTGATCTGGGTGCAGCAAGCGCCCAATCCGGACTACGACTTCGCCATCGCCAAACTCGCCGAACCGATCCACGACGTCAGGCCACTGGCCATCAGCCGCGCCAAACCCGGCGCGGGCCAGGCCGTCCGCATGACCGGGTGGGGCGCCGCCACGGCCGAGGTCGACGGCCCCGAAGACCGGCTGGAACGCCTCCAAACCGGCGTATGGTCCATCACCCAGGTCACCAAGACCACAGTGCTGGCGCAGGGCACCTCTCCGGAGCGCACCACCAGCGCCTGCCCCTACGACTCCGGCGCACCCTATTTCGCCAAGCGCGACGGCACGTTGCGGCTCGTCGCGGTCGAGTCCGACGGACCGTCATGTCCCCATGACAAGGAGGAAACACTCGCTCGCGTCGATCCGCTACTCGGCTGGATCACCCGAACGATCCTCGCGCACGGCGATGAGCGCGTCGCTCAGCAGGCGGTCGGCAGCGGGTGAGTCTTGCCAGCTTGTCGACTCCGGTAGGCGACGAGCTCGTCGACGGTCACCAACGCCAGGTCGTGCGCGCGGGCGAACGCGCGAACGTCGGCCTCGGCGGCGGTGAACCCATCCGCTCGCACCAGGTGCCCGCGCACACCGGCGGGATGCAGGCCCGCGAGCCGCATCAGGTCGACGGTCGCCTCGGCGCGGCCACCGTGCTCAAGGACCCCACCGGGCCTGGCCTGCTCGGTGACCACATGACCGGGCCGGATCAGGTCCTCCGGCTGGGTCCGCGGGTCGGCGATCAGCCGGATGGTGTGCGCTCGCTCCCGGGCGCTGATGCCGGTCGTGTGACCCTCCCGCGCGTCGACGGCCACGCGGTAGGGCGTGCCGCGCTGGACGTCACATCCGGGCATCCGCGGCACCCCCAACAGCTCCCACCGCTCGGCCGGAGCCGCCACGCACAGATACCCACTGGTGTGCCGCACGAGGAAGGCGATCGAGCGATCGGTCGCGTGCTCGGCCGCCAGCACCAGCTCTCCCTCCCCGCTCCGATCATCGACGACGATCACCGGCCTTCCCATGCGCAGTGCGTCCAGCGCGGCGGCCACGCCACACCGGTTCACCATGGTGCTCACCTCAGGTCCGCTGTGGTCAGTTCTCCGTTGACGCGCCGGAGGATTCGTTGTGGGTTGTGGTTTTTGAGGACGTCGGGCAGCAGGGTGTCGGGGTAGTTCTGGTAGCAGACCGGGCGTTGGAATCGGCGGATCGCGGTGAGTCCGACCGAGGTGTGGGCCGGGTCCATTGTCGCCGGGTACGGCCCGCCGTGATGCATCGCGGCGGCGACGGCTACCCCAGTGGGCCAGCCGCCCCACAGCAGCCGTCCCGCCCGGGCGCGCAGTTCCCGCAGTAGCCCGTCCAGCCCGGTTTCGTCGTCCTCGGCGTGGATCGTGGCGGTCAGACTGCCCGGCAACGCCCTCGCGGCCTCGACCGCCTCGGTGAGATCGCGGTACTCCACGACGATCGACGTCGGGCCGAAGCACTCGGTCAGCACCTCGTCGGCATCGGCGAGCAGCGAGGGCACATCGGTCGCCAACAACGCTGGGCCCCCACTGTCACCTGCGACGAGAGTGCGCACTACCGGCCGGGCGGCCAGGCTGGCGCGGGTGTCGGTGTGGGCGTCGTGGATGCGCTCGTTCAACATCCGTCCACCAGCAACATTCTGAGTGGCCTCGATGAGCTGCACCTCGAGCCCGTGCCCGGCCGGCAGGAACAGCAACCCGGGTTTGGTGCAGAACTGCCCCACACCCAGCGTGAACGAGCCGGTGAAGCCCGCGACAATCTCCTCGCCGCGTGCCTGCATCGCCTGGGCGGTGACGAACACCGGATTCAGACTGCCCATCTCGGCGAAGAACGGAATCGGCTCCGGCCGGCTCCGCGCGATGTCATACAACGCGCGTCCACCCGACAGCGACCCGGTGAAACCACCAGCCCGGATACGGGAATCTTTCAGCGCCGTGACTCCGGCGTCGACCCCCTCGATCAGCGCGAACGTGCCCTCCGGCAGACTCGCGTCCGCCAGCGCCGAGCGGACCAGCTCGGCCGTGGCACGCGACGTCTCCGGATGGCCGGGATGGGCCTTGACCACCACCGGACACCCCGCCGCCAACGCGGCCGCCGTATCGCCACCCGCCACGCTGAACGCGAACGGGAAGTTGCTCGCCGCGAACACCAACACCGGACCCAACGGCACCGGCATCCGTCGCAAATCCGGCCTCGGCACCGGCGTCGCCTCCGGATCAGCGGTATCGATGATCACATCCGACCAGCTGCCGTCCTCCAGCGCGGCGGCGAACAACCGCAACTGGCCGGTGGTCCTGGCGACCTCCCCGGTCAACCGGGCGGTCGGCAGATTCGTCTCGCCCGCCGCGATCGACACCAGCCGATCCACATTCCCATCCAACACATCCGCGATCGCCCGCAAACCAGCGACCCGCGAGCCGACCGGCCCCTCCGCGAGCACGGTCGCCGCGCGGTCGGCGGCCGCCAGAATCTCATCGAGACTCTGCACGGGGGTGTCAGCGGTAAGAGTGCTCATATTTGTTGGCTCCTTCAGAAAAGTCCGTGCAGCTGACCGCGATGGAACAGCAGTGGCGCGCCGGCGCCGGGAGTCAGCCGCGCGACGCCGGCGATGACGATGACGTGATCGCCGCCCTCGACCTCGTGCGTGACCTCGCAGTCGATCCAGGCGTGGGCGTGGCGGATGTGTGGGGTGCCGTGGTCGGAATACCGCCAGTCCACGGCCGCGAACTTGTCGCCGTGCTTGGTCGAGAGCGCGCGACAGATGTCGTGCTGTCCCGCGGCGAGCACGCTGGCGCTGAACCGGCTCGACGGTCGGAGCTTGGGCCAGCTGCTCGAGCTGCGCGCGACGCTGAACGTCACGAGCGGCGGGTCGAGAGACAGCGACTGAAACGTGCCGACGACCAGTCCGGCGGGCCGTCCGGTGCCGGCCTCCAGACCGGTGATCGCGACGACCGCAGTGGGCAGATGCCCCATCACATCGCGGAAGTGGCGCGAGTCGATCATAGGAGCGGTGAGCATGGGGGGCTCCTTCGCACGTCAGGGTGTCAGCTGGGCGGTGATCTCACGGGCGGTGCGGGTGGCGCTTTCGATGGCGCCGTCGATGAAGCCGGGCCAGAGGTTGGCGTAGTCGCTGCCCGCGAGGTGCAGCACGCCGTCGGGACGTTGCAGTGCGGGCAGGTAGCGGGTGAGCTGGTGGGGCTGGTGCATCAGCCAGGTCTCGCCGCTGTAGGGGTCGGACATCCAGTCGTGTCCGGTGGCGTCGAGCACCTCGACGTCATCGCGCCACACCCGCAGCGCCCGCTGCACGGCCTCGACGTCGTTGGGGTCGATGCGGCTTGCGTCGGCGCCGAAGGAGACCAGCACCGCGTCGTCGTCGCCGATGAACTCGGTGCGCACCACCGAAAGCGGGTGTTCGGCCGAGGAGTAGGCGAAGAACGGCCTGATCGGCCCCCGCACCCGGATCCAGACCTTGACGCCCTTCGACGCGGTCTTCTCGCGACTCGCGGCGAGCTTCTCCGGCGCGAGCGACGGGGTGATCTTGAGGTCGCCGAGGATGTTCTGCGGCAGCGTCAGCACCACCCGCCTGGCCTCGATCGGGGCGCCGCCGGTGGTGGTGACCTGTGCGCCGTCGTCGTGGTGCGTCACGGATTCGACCTCGGTCGAGGTGCGGATGTCGGCGTGGGTCTCGGCGGCGATGGCCGCGACCAGGGCGCGGGTGCCCGCTTTCAGCCGGAACACCGAGGAGGCCTCGTGCATGAGATGCCACGACCCCGCCGTCGCCGAGGTCCAGCGCAGCGCGGCCGTGAACGCGCCGTCGGTGAGCGGCGCGTTGAAGTGCCCCACCCAGGCGGCCTCGTTGGCCCGGTACTCCTCCACCGGCAGGTTCAGCTCGGTGAGCTTGTCCTGCACCGTGAACCCGTCCACCGAGGCCAGATCAGCCGAGGACAGCGGGTCGTCCGGGCGGGGAATCCAGCGCATGGTGCCGTCCAGCAGCCGCCGCATGCCCGGGTCGATCAGGTCCATGAACCCGTCCAGCGTGCCGGTGCGCACCTCGTCCCCGGCCAGCCAGTACGCCTCCTCGGGCCGCGGACCGCGGGTGACTTCCAGCCCGTAGCGGGAGATTTCCGCCCACACGTGCGGCTGCACCCAGTGCAACCAGGTCCCGCCGATCTCCAGGTCGCGGCCGAGCCGGTGGTCGGTCCACACCCGGCCGCCGAGGCGATCGCGCGCCTCCAGCACCACGACGTCGAGGCCCGCCCGGCCCAGCTCGCGGGCGGCGATCAACCCCGCGACGCCGCCACCGATGACGACGACATCGGTCTTGTCGCTCATGACATGGCTCCTTGCGGTTCGCGTAGTTCGGTGCCGCGCAGTGCTCGGACCGCGGCGGCCGGATGGTCCGGCAGGGTGAGACGGTTGCCCGCGCCGTGCAGCCGCTCGCGCAGCGTGCTCGCGTCGCGGTCGTAGCGCTCCCGCACCAGGCCCTGACGGCGCAGCTCGGGCAGGGCCAGTTCGATGAACTCGAGCCAGCCGGCCGGTTTGCTGGCGTAGCTGAGGTTGAAGCCGTCGATGTCGGCGACGTCGCGCCACCGCCGCAGCTCGGCGGCGACGGTCTGCGGCGATCCCACCACCACGGCACCCGTGCCGCCGATGCCGAGGAACTCCGCGACCTGGCGCGGAGTCCAGGTCCGGGTCGGGTCGGCCCGGGAGAACATCTCCACAATGGACCGCACGCCCTCGGTTTCGGCGTACTGCAACGGCATGTCGAGGTCGTAGCCGGACAGGTCGATGCCGGTCCAGCCGGAGAACCGGGCCAGCGCGCCCTCGATGCTGACCGAGCGGAGGTAGTCCTCGTACTTGTCCTGGGCCTGCTCGTCGGTCGGGGCGACGATCACCGTGATCAACGCGATCAGCTTGACGCTGCGGGGATCCCGGCCCGTGCCCGCTGCCGCCTGTCGTACCTTGTCGACGCTCGACCGGGACAGCTCCGGTGTCATGGTGTTGATGAACACCGCCTCGGCGTGCGTTCCGGCGAAGGTCAGCCCCCGCGACGACGCACCGGCCTGGAACAGCACCGGCGTGCGTTGCGGCGAGGGCTCGCACAGATGGAACCCGGGAACCTGGAAGTACTCGCCGTGATGGTCGATGGGATGCACCCGCGAAGGGTCGACGTAGGTCGCGGCCGCGGCATCGCGGACGACCGCGTCGTCCTCCCAGGAGTACTCCCACAGCTTGTAGCAGACCCGCATGTACTCCTCGGCGAGGTCGTAGCGCTGGTCATGCGGCATCTGCCGCCCCACCCCCAGGTTGCGTGCGGCCGACTCCGAGTAGGACGTCACGATGTTCCAGCCGACCCGGCCACCGGTGAGGTGGTCCAGCGTGCTGAACGTCCGCGCCAGCGCATAGGGCTGCTGGTAGGTCAGTGACGCGGTCACCCCGAAGCTGAGGTGCTCGGTGACGGCCGCCAGCGCGGGCACGAGCAGCGTCGGGTCGTTGATCGGGAACTGCGCGGCATCGCGCAGCGCGGCGTCCGGGCCACCGGCGTAGACGTCGTGATACCCCACCGTGTCGGCGAAGAACATGCCGTCGAAGCAGGCCTGTTCCAGCACCTTCGCCATGTCGGTCCAGTACCGCAGGTCGGTGTAGCGATGGCCCTCGTCGCCGGCATTGCGCCAGGAGCCCGCCGTCAGATGGGCGGGCGCCTGGACGTCGAAGGCGAACAGCGTGAACGGGCGGTCGATCATGGGTGGACTCCCCTTAACGACGTTCGGATATTGAACGTTGCGTTCATATTATCTCTGGCGATTTGCCGCCGTCAACCAACGAGAGCCATCCAGTTTCCCGCTGTAAGATCGCCAGACCTCTTGACACGCTCCGTGTCGGCCGTCACAGTTTACGAACGCTTCGTTCACTATAAGAACGCTGGAGAGTTCATGGCCCGGTCGACCATCGACGACGCCGTCGCCGCGCTTGCCCGAGGCGGCGCGGTCCTCGTGATCGACGACGAGGACCGGGAGAACGAGGGCGACCTCGTCATGGCGGCGGAGCACGCGAGCACCGACGCGGTCGCCTTCTTCCTCGAGCGCACCTCGGGGTTCCTCTGCGTCGCGCTCGACGAGCAGCGCGCCGCCGACCTGGAACTCGACCTGATGGTCTCGGCCAACACCGAGAGCCAGCGCACCGCGTTCCTCGTCAGCGTCGACCTCACGCACGGCACGACGACCGGAATCAGCGCGGCCGACCGCGCGGCGACGATTCACGCGCTCGCCGATCCCGGCCTCGCGCCCACGGACCTGGCACGGCCGGGACACGTCATGCCGCTGCGTGCCCGGTCCGGCGGGATACACGAGCGCGCCGGGCACACCGAGGCCGCGGTGCGGTTGTGCCGCATGGCGGGCCTGAGCGGCGCGTCGCTGCTGTGCGAGGTCGTGACGCCCGACCGGCGAGACATGATGCGTCGTCCCGCACTGGACGACTTCGCCCGCCGCCAGGGCATCCCGATGCTCACCATCGCCGAGCTGGTTCGTTCCGTGCCCGCCGAGGACGCTCGTGCTCCGCGCGGCGCCCGGGTGCGGCGGACCGGGGACGCCGCCATTCCCACCGATCTCGGCACTTTCCGAGCCGTCGCCTATCGGTCCACTACGGACAGTGCCGAACACTTGGCCCTGACCATGGGCGAGCTCGACGGGGCGGCGGACGTCCTCGTCAGGCTGCACAGCGAATGCCTCACCGGTGACCTCGCCGGATCGCTGCGCTGCGACTGCGGCGCGCAACTGCGCATGGCGATGAGCGCCATCGCGACCGAGGGCCGGGGCGCCATCGTCTACCTGCGAGGACACGAGGGCCGCGGCATCGGGCTCGGTCCGAAGCTCCGGGCGTACGAGATCCAGCAGTATCACGGCCTCGACACCATCGAGGCCAACCTGCAGCTCGGGCTGCCGATCGACAGCCGCGAGTACCGCACCGGGGCGCTGATCCTCGACGACCTGGGGATCACGTCGGTGCGGCTGATGACCAACAACCCCCAGAAGTGCGGCGCGCTCACCGAGCACGGCATGCCCGTGACCGAGCGCATCGCGCTGGAGGCCGTGCCCAACCCCCACAACCAGCACTACCTCGCCGCGAAGCGCGATCGACTGGGGCACCTGCTGAACGGGCTCGTCTGAGCCAGAAAGAAGGGATATCACCGTGATGCCGACGCAAGAGAAGTCACCGTCGCTCGATCCGCCGCATACCGTCGCCCCCGGCTCCGCGCCACCCGCGATCCGGGCCGAGGGGCTGTACAAGGTGTTCGGCAAGCGTCCCGAGAACGTGGTGCGCCAACTCGAGGATGGTGCGAGCACCGAGGATGTCGCCGCGCAGGGCGTGACCCCGGCCGTGATCGATGCGGAGTTCGAGGTGCGGTCGGGCGAGATATTCGTGGTGATGGGGCTCTCCGGGTCGGGGAA
>WHUB01000083.1 GCA_009377395.1 Actinophytocola sp.
CCCGCCACCCCGACAGCGCCAACGACGCCGAACTACTCGACGCCTCCATCGACGCACTCGCCGGAGTCCTCTTCCGCCTCGACAAGATGCGCCACAACCTGAGGATTGCGCAGCAACGAAACCAGCTGTCCACCCGGAAGCTCATCGCCAAACGAGCCGCGCGGAAGTACCCCCGGCTGGCGAACAAGGCGCGTGCCGCCATCGGGTTGATGCTGCGGCGGCGACGCTAGGCCGGCGGCCGCGACGTCGCGGGCGAAGTCGGCGAACGCGTGCGGTTCGCGGCCGAGCAGCACGCGGGCGACGTCGGTGGTTTTGGCCAGCAGGCCGCGGCTGACCTGCCGGTGCACCTCGGCGACTCCGTGGGCGAGCCAGTCCGGTGCGCCCGCCCGCAGCATCGCCGTGAGCGCCGCGTCCTCGGGCACGTCGACGTACGCCACCGGTGTGCCGAGCACTGTGGACAGTTGGGTTGCCACCTGGTGGTAGGTGATCGCCTCGGGCCCGGTGAGCGGGTAGGTGCGGCCGTCGTGCTCGCTCTCGGTAAGCGTCACGGCGGCCACCGCGGCCAGGTCGCGGCGGTCGATCATGGCGATCTCGGCGTCACCGAGGGGCGCGAAGATCCGGCCGGTGGCCCGGATCGACTCGGCGAACGCGAGCACGTTGGTCATGTGGTAGCCAGACCGCAGGATCACCGCCGGAATTCCGGACGCCCGCAGCAGGTCCTCGCACTGGCCTTGCCAGGCCGCGAACCGGCCCTCGGAGTCGGGGTCGGCCGCGACCGTCGACATCTTCACGATCCGATCGACGCCCGCGTGTGCCGCGGCGTCGACGAGGGCGCGTTCCCATCGCACCATGTCGGGATGGCTCGGGGTGAGCAGGAACATCCGGCCGATGCCGTCGAGGGCCGTCGTGATCGACGCCGGGTCGTCGTGGTCACCGACGGCAAGCTCGACGTCGGTGCCGAGCAATTCTCGTGCCCTGCCGGGGTCGCGGACGAAGGCGCGGACCGGCGCGCCGCGCGTGGTCAGCTCGCGGACGAGGTGCCGGCCGGTGTTGCCGGTCGCGCCGGTCACCAAGATCGGGTTCATCGGGTGTTCCCTTCGCTGGGCGGGATGTTGGCGTTGAGCCGGAACACGTTGGCCGGGTCCCAGCGGTCCTTGAGCGCGGTGAGCCGGTCGAGCCGGGGCTGTCCGTAGGCGGCCCGGAGCCCGGCGTGGCCCTCGTCGGAGATGAAGTTGGCGTAGACGCCGTCGGCATGCGGGGCGAGTGCCTGCCAGCCGTCGCGGACCCAGACGCGGTGCCGCTCCGGCTCGGGGTCGGTGCCGGGCCAGCCCACGGTCACGCTCATCTCGAAGCCCGGCGCGCGATCACCGACCGCGGTGCTGGTCTCGTCGACCCGGCTGACCGCGCCGCCGACCGCCCAGCCGTTGATCTGGCTGAACGGGCTCGTCATGCCCTCGATGCGGGCCGCGAAGGTGTCGATCACCTCGCCGGTCAGGCTCGGCAGCCGGTGCGCCTTCCAGTAGTAGTGGCGGCCGTGCGGCGCGCCGCCATCGAGCATCGACTGCAACGCCAGGTACGGGATGGGCCGGACGCCGTCGCCGACGGGCGTGCCGACCGCGCGCAGCGGCGCGACCACCCGGTCGGCCTCGGCGGGGTCGCCGGTCCAGGCCAGGATGAGGGCGACGACCGGCTTGCCGAACTCCGCCGGCGACGTGAACGGCGTCGGCGGTGCGGGCATGACCGAGAGGGTGATGCCGAGCTCGTCGGGCGCGTCGGCGGCGTAGTCGTCGACGAACCCGAGCACCTCCTGTGCCTGGTCCAGCGGCCAGAAGATCGGTCCGCCGACGACGAACGGGCCTACCGGGTGCAGCCGGAACTGGAACGCGGTGGCGATGCCGAAGTTGCCTCCGCCGCCGCGCAGGCCCCAGAACAACTCGGGCTCGGTGTCGGCGTCGACGCGCCGCTGCTCCCCCTCGGCGGTGACGAGATCGACGGCGAGCAGGTTGTCGACGGTGAGGCCGCAGCGGCGCATGAGGTGGCCGAGGCCGCCGCCGAGGGTCAGCCCGCCGACACCGGTGTGGCTGATGACGCCGCCGGTGGTGGCCAGCCCGAACGGCTGCGTGGTTCTGTCCAGTTCGGACCACAGCAACCCGCCCGCGGCCCAGACCGTCCGGGCGGCGGGGTCGACGCGCACCGCCTTCAGCAGCGACAGGTCGATCATCAGCCCGCCGTCGCAGACTCCGTATCCGGCGATGGAATGCCCGCCACCGCGCACCGAGACGGGCAGGTCGTGCTCGCGGGCGAAGCGGACGGCGACGACGACGTCGTCGCTGCCCGCGCAGCGCGCGATGAGCGCGGGTTTGCGGTCGATGGCTCCGTTCCAGACCCGGCGGGCCTCGTCGTAGCCCTCCTCCGGCGGGCGCAGCAGCGCGCCACGGAACGTGGCCCGGAACCGCCCGAATGCACCGTTGTCGAACATGGTGTCTCCTCCCTTACCCGGCCATGGCCGCTGCCGCGGCGCCGGCCATGATTCGTGCGATGTTGTCCGGGGCGAAGAACTCGGCCGGCGACACCGTGCCCGCGACGACACTGACGAAGTCGTCCATCGCGGCCTGGCTGCTACCCACGGCGGCGAACAGCCGCCGCATCTCGGGCGGCGGCGCGTCGAGAGTCGCCATCTGGGTGGCGAACTCGTAGATCGGCAGCCCGCGCTCGTCGCGGACGCGCTGGTAGTCCGCCATCGCCGCGTCGTACGACCGGCCGTCACGGAAGTACTCGTCGAGCGCCCCGGCGCAGAGTTCGGCGCCGGCGAACGCGTCGCTGATGCCCTTCGGCACGACCGGGTCCTTGTTGTAGCCGGCGTCGCCGACCAGCGCCCAGCCTGGCCCGTACGGCTTGCGGAAGTAGTTCCACACGCCGCCGCCGACGAACGGCTCCACCCGCGTCGCGGCGCGTACCCGCTCGGCGAACGCGGGCGCCAAATCGAGCGTGCGCCAGAAGTTCGCCTCGACGTCGGACTTGAGCTCCGGCAACTCGGCGATCGGCCAGCCGAACAACACGAGCGTTAGATCGTCGCCGGTGGGTATCGCGCCGATCGCGCGACCGGGCCGGATGATGAACGTGATGCCGTCGACCGGCAGGCCGCGGAAGAACGTGTAGTAGCCGTACTGCATCCGGGGTTTCTCGTGGTAGCTCGGCGCGCCCACCCACTTGGCGACGTGTGAGGTGCGCCCGTCGGCGCCGATCACCACCCGAGCCCGCTCGGTCACCGTGCGGCCGTCCTCGCCGTGGCAGCGGATCCCGGTGACCCGGCCGTCCGAGGTGAGCAGCCCGTCCACATTGACGTGCTCGCGGACCTCGGCGCCCGCGTCCCGCGCCGCGTCGAGCAGGATGGCGTCCAGGACGCTGCGGCGTGGGGTATACGCGGTGTCGATGCCCGCCACCGGGCGAGGCGTTCCGCTCAGCTTGACGTCACCGAAGTCCAGCGTCCACGACCGCAGCGGTGGACAGCCGGAGGCGACGACCCGGTCGAGCAGACCCCAGCGCCGCAGCGCGGCGACCCCGGGCGGCTGGATGATCAGCGTGGAGAGGGTGTCGCTCGGGAACCTGGCCCGATCGAGCAGCAGCACCCGATGGCCCTGGCGGGCCAGCAGCATCGCGGTCGGCGATCCGGCGCACCGGGCGCCCACGACGATCGCGTCGTATGTGGTGGTCATGGCGTCCTCCGTTCCCGTCGGACACCAGGGTTGCTCCGGCGGCGTTCCGCGAGCGTTCCGTCAGGCGTTCGTCGTGTGCCTGGCGCGGAACTTCGCCCGCAGCCGCCGGGCCTCCGGCCGCCAGACCGCCGAGCTGGACAGCGCGATCAGCTCGTCGCAGGCGGCCAGCCCGATGTCTGCCTCTTCCGCGACGTCGCAGGCGGCCAGCAGGATGCGCAGCATGGCTGACCGCAACCCGGGCGCGGCCTGATCCACCGGCGGTGCGGCGGCCACGACCTGCCGGATCCGCGCGATCCCCTCGGACGGGCGGCCGTCGACGACCTCGAGATAGCCGTCGAGGGCGGCGAGCGCACCCTCGACCTGCACCCCGGTCCCCGGAGATGTCACGGCTTTCGCCCGGTCCACCCACCGACGCAGCGCCGGGAGATCGGCCATGTCCAGAGCCAGCAGCGAGGCGAACAGCAGCCCGGTGGCCAGACTGTACGGATGCCCGATCTGTTCGGCGCGGGCCAGCCCCTCGTCGCGGGCGCGGATCGCCGCGTCACCGTCGCCGAGCAGCCAGTGGGTCAACGCCAGCCGGGTCAGGCAGATCACCACCGGGTCTTGCGCGTAGCGCAGCAGGTGCTCGCGGCGGTTCTCGTCCCGATACAGCGCGACCGCGCACGCCAGATGCTCGCGCGCGGTGCTCAGCTCACCGGCCCAGAACGCCGTCACGCCGAGCAGGTACTCCCCCTCGACACGGAGCACGTCGTCGCTGTCCCGCTCGCCGCGCTCACGCAATGCGACACCGTGCTGCCGCGCGGCGGCGAAGTCGCCGCGTGCCAGACTGCCCAGGCCGAGCGAGCGCAGCAGCGGCGGCGACGGCGCCACACCCAGCGACCGGGCCAGCGTCAGCGCCCGCTCGTGTGCCTCGTGGATCCGGGCCGAGGCGTATCCCTCGCTGGCGACCAGTGGCGCGAGCAGCGCGGTCGACAGCTCCAGCTCGCGGGCCGACCGCTCCGGCGACGCGGGCAGGCCGGGCAGCAGTTCCAGCGCGCGGGTCAGCCGGCGCGCGGCCTCGGTGTGCGCGTACAGCCGCTGCGCCACGTCGGCCGCGCGGGCATGCGCCGCCACTGCCTGCTCGACCGCCCCAGCCGCCTCGTAGTGGACGGCCAGCCGCCCGCTGATCGCGTCCAGCTCACCGGCCGTCGCCAGCGCCCGCGCCACCTGGCCGTGCAGGTAGCGGCGCCGCATCGGGCTCAGCGCCCCGTAGGCGGCCTCGCGAATCGTGTCGTGGCTGAAGTCGTACGCCGAGGTGTCGTGTTCGCGGATGATCCGGCGCCGCCACAGCTCGTCCAGCCCGCGCACCACGACCTCCTCGCTCAGCCGCCCGGCCAGCGCCACGACCTCGGCGGTGAACTCCCGGCCGACGGTGGCCGCGATCGCGACCAGGTCCCGCGCCTCGGGCGAGAGCCGGCTCAGACGCGCCTGGATCACCGCCTGCACCCTCGGGGTCAGCACGCCGCCACCCGCCTGGCGGGCACGCAACGCCTCCACGACGAACAGCGGGTTGCCCTCGGTCTGCTCGAACAGCGCGGCGGCGTCCGCGTCGGCGACGCGGCCGCCCGCGACCTGCTCGGCCAGCACCGTGGTCTCGGTGCGGCCGAGCCGGTCCAGCTCGATCTCGGTCAGCGTCTCCGCCGCGCGCAAGGCGTTGCGCAGATCGGCCAGCGACGGCGTGGTGTCGATGTCCTCGCCGCGGGCGGTGGCCACGACCAGCCACGGCGCGGCCGGATGCGTCCGCAGCAGGTAGTGCAGCAGTTGCAGCGACTCGCGATCCCACCACTGCACGTCGTCGGCCACCAGCAGCAACGGCGCCCCCGGCGCGGAGAGCGCCCGTGCCACGGCGTCGTAGAGCCGCTGCCGCTGCTCGCTCTCCGGCAACCGCTCCGGCCGCGCCAGCCCCGGAACTTCGACGAGCAGTTCCGGCAGCAGCCGGGCCAGCTCGGTGAGATACGACCGAGCCAGCGTGCGCAGGCCAGCGGTCAGGCGTTCCGACCGCAGCCACGCCACCACCGGCCCATACGCCAGCACGCCCTCGCCGGGATACGCGCGGGCCGCCGCCGTGACGGCGCCGCGATGCGCGCACCAGGCCCGGAACTCCTCGGCCAGCCGGGACTTGCCGATCCCGGGCTCCCCGGCCAGCAGCACCACGTGCGCCCGACCCGCAACCGCCCGGCGCCACGCCGCCGTCAACGCCGACCGCTCGGCGGCGCGTCCGACGAACGGCGGACCGGACGCCCGGCCGGTGACGTCCGGCGTCTCGTCCCGCGCCAGCAGCGCGTCGTAGACCGCCCGGGTCTCCGCCGCGGGCTCGACGCCAAGGTCTTGGTCCAGGGCCGCGGCGCACTGGTGGTACACCCGCACCGCGCGGGTGCGGTCACCGCGCGCGTCGTGCAGCCGCATCAGCATCCGATAGGTCTCCTCGCGCAGCGGCTCCTCCGCCAGCAGCCGCTCGGCATGCCGCACCGCGCCGGCCAGGTCGCCGCGCGCCTCGGCCGTGGCGACCAGCCGCTCGACCGCGTCGAGGTAGCCATGCCGCAACCGGGCTCGCTCCTCCTCGACCCAGTCGTCGTGCAGGCCGGTCAGCAGGTCCCCGGCGTAGCACTCCACGGCGTCCTGCCACGCCTCGCCCGCCAGCGCCGCCTCGAAGTCGGCCACATCGAGCCGGTACGGCAGGTCCGGTCGCCAGCGCAGCGTTCGCGTGGTCGCCTCGATGTGCCGGTCGATTTCCGGCACCGAACGGCGCAGGGTGTGCAGCACGTGCCGCAGGTTGGTCAGCGCCTGCGCCTCGGTCGAGTCCGGCCACAGCGCGAACGCCACCCGCTGCCGTGGCTGCGGCTGACCCCGATGGAGCAGCAGGAACGCCAGCACCGACTCCACCCGGGCAGACTCCAGCGGCACCGGAGCATCGCCCCGGCACAGCCGGAACTGCCCGAACAGCTGGACTACAAACGGCGTATCCGCCACATTCCGGACAGTAGGGGTCGCCGGGGTGTCTGTCTACGCGCTCCCGGGATCCGTCGCGATGACGTAAGGGTTTGCGGGGCCGGGGCCACCGCCGACGATGCCGACGGTGGTGTCTGTGCGATTCACGGCCCCGACGCTAGAGATCGGTCGAATCCTGGTCGACGCCACGCTTCCACTCAGCGAAAGGGCCACGGATCTGAAACACGTTCTAGTTATTCGGGTATCTTGCTCGGAAGGAATGTCTGATCGACGGGACGGGGTTGAGGGCTGGTGGTGTCAGCGCGTCGGGTGCTTCCGCTGTTGTGGCTGGTGCTGCTCACGGTGGGGCTGCTGCCGGCGCCGGCGCACGCCACCGAGCCTGACCCGCCGCAGTTGCGGCGCGAGGGTCGCTGGCTGGTTGACCAGCACGGCCGGGTGGTTCTGGTGCACGGGATGAACCTGGTGTTCAAACACGACCCGTACGTGCCGCCGAACGAGCCGGCGGGGTTCACCGCCGCCGATGCCCGATGGCTGTACGAGCACGGGTTCAACGGCGCGCGGATCGGCACGTTGTGGGCGGGTGTGACCCCTGAGCGTCCGGGTGTCGCCGACGAGACCTACCTCGACGCGTGGCAACGCGTGATCGATCTGCTTGCCGAGCACGAAGTCTGGATGCAGTTCGACTTCCACCAGGATCAGTGGCACGAGACCTACGGGGGCGGCGGCGTGCCGGACTGGGCGGTCCACCGGCCCGCGCCCTACGACCTGCTGCCGCCGGTGACCGCGCCGTTTCCGCTCGGCTACTGGACGCCCGAGGTGTCGACGGTGTTCGACCAGTTCTGGGCCAACGAGCACCACCTGCTCGACGGCTGGGCCGACGCCTGGCAGATCGTCGCGCGGCGCTGGCGCGACCAGCCTTACTCGATGGGCTACGACCTGCTCAACGAGCCATGGGCAGGGATGGAGTGGGCGGACTGCCTGCTCACCGGCTGCCCCGGCAGCTATCCCCGCGAGCTGCAACCCGCGATGGAACACGCCCTCCGGGCGATCCGCCAGGCCGACCCCGACAACATCGTCTACTTCGAACCACAGCAGTTCGCCGGTGGCCGCGAGGTGCCGACCAACTACGGCCCGGTCTCCGGCGAGGACCAGCTCGGCTACTCCTGGCACAACTACTGCCCGCAGGTCTTCTTCGAATCCCAGGGCGTTCCCGGTACCGACGTGCGCGAATGCGAGGAGTTCAGCGAACAACGCACCCGGGCCGCGCTCGACCAGGGCGAGCGGATGCGCGCGGTCGGGGTGATGTCAGAGTTCGGCGCCACCGACAACATCGCAGCCTTGAAGATCGACACGGCCGTGGCCGACCGCCATTTCACCAGCTGGCTGTACTGGGCATACAAAACGTGGCACGACCCGACCACCGCCGACTCGGCCCAGGGCATGTTCACCAACGACGCGGATCTGAGCACGGCCAAACCGCGCAAGCTGCGGACGCTGGTCCGCACCTACCCGCAGGCCACCGCAGGCACCCCGATGCAGCTGTCCTTCGACCCCGACACCGGGGACTTCCACTACACGTACCGGCCGCGCGCCCTCGGCGTGCCGAGCGTGATCTTCGTCAGCCCGCTGCACTACCCCGACGGCTACACCGTCGATGTGGACGGCGGGCACATCGCGGACCCCGCTCGCGACAACCGCCTCCGCGTCACCGCCACCGGTGCCGGACCAGTCACCATCACCATCCGCCGCCGCTGAGACCGATCACCCTGGGGCGATCGTTTCCGGCTGCGTGACGCGAACGTCTGTAACCGCGGCGCGGGAAAGCTCAGGCTGCGGGCCGGTGGATCAGTGCGCGCAGCTTGCTCGCATTTCAATTCGATGCATAGGGGCAGATGATGTATATGACGGGGTACCGTCCGCTCGCTACGGCGAGCGCTCCGTTGATGACGACTTCAAGCCATTCACCGCGAAAGACAAACACGGCTGCGCTCACAAGAAAGATGACCGACAGTACAAGGAAAACCCTATGTACTGTCGCTAACGCTGTGACTCGCTCGCGGAGCGTCATGGTGATTCCCGTGGTTGTTCGGTCCGGCTCCTGCTGCTTACCCGTAGTATCTCGAACTCTCGCGACCACGGTTCATGGGCGGCGCGGGCGGGTGAGGGCACGGACGACGTGCCCGGCGCGGATTTCGACGTCCAGCTCTTGGTACTTGCCGAGTGGGCAGCGCGCGGCGACGGCGCGGGCGTCGAGTGCTCCGGCCTGGCGGGCCCATTCCAGCCACATCACAACACTGGCGGGATCACCGGTGAGCGTCTCGGGTCGCCCGCCCCAAGCGGTGGTGGTCCCGATGACGTCGTGCAGGTAGTAGCGCAGCGACCATGGCGGTGCGGCGAGTCTGGCGAGCAGCCGCCGGGCGGCCGCGTCGTCCGGGGCGGTGAAGTCCCCACCGTCAGCGCCGACGCGGAGCACCACCCCGCGCCTGCGATCCGGTGGCGGGATCGACAGCGCTCCGGAACCGCTGGGCGGCAGCTCGGGCAGCGCCGGTCCCCACGGGCGCACGGCGGCGACGAGCTCGGTGAGCCCGCCGCACGCCATGCTCGCGCCGGTGGGGGCGGTGACCAGCCAGCCGCCGCTGCGCGGCGTGACGCGCAGCCCCGGCCGGTCGGCCAGCCGCAGCACCGCCGTCGCCGCGGCCGCCCGAGCGGCCAGGTCCGCGAACCAGGGCCGGGCCCAGTCCACTGTGGCCGGTTCACCACACGCCCCGCACATCAGGGCATCACGTCACCCGAGTTCGGCCCCAGCGTCTGCCCGACGAAGAGGTTCCCGCCGGGATCGCTGGCCAGCAGCACCGCCGTCGGCGCCACCTCGTCCGGGGTGCCGAACCGGCCGAGCGGCAGTTCGGCGCGCTTGGCCGCCTTCCAGTCGTCGGTGATGCCCGCGACCATCGGCGTCTCGATCGGGCCGGGAGCGATGGCGTTCACCAGCACGCCGTGCTCGGCGACCTCCAGCGCGAGCGACTTGGTCAGCCCGATGACGCCCGCCTTCGCCGCCGCGTAGTGCGACAGCGACCGGCCGCCTTTGATACCGAGCTGCGACGCGATGTTGATCACCCGGCCGAAGCCGCGTGCCACCATGCCGGGCACGACGTGGCGGCAGCACAGGAACACGCCGGTGAGGTCGACGGCGATCGTCTCCGCCCACGTCGCCGCATCCATCTCCACCAGCGGCGCCTCGGTGAGGATGCCCGCCGAGTTGACCAGGACGTCGATCCGGCCCAGCTCGCGGGTCACCTCGCCGACCGTAGCGCGCACCGAGTCCTCGTCGGTCACGTCGACGGCGACGGGCGCGTTCGCACGGTCGGCGACGGCCACCCGGGCGCCCTCCCGCTCGAACGCCTCGGCGATGGCGCGGCCGATACCGCTGCCGCCGCCCACGACGAGCGCCGTGCGGTTCTCCAGAGCTGACACCGCATCTCCTCTCAGGTCGGCATCCGGACGGTGAGACCGCCGTCGACGACGACGGTCTGCCCGGTCACGTACGACGCATCGGCCGACGTGAGGAAGCGGATCACCGCAGCGGCCTCGGCGGGCTCCCCTGCCCGGCCGAGCGGAATGTCCTTGCCTGCCTTCGCCAACCCGTCCGGGCCGAGCGAGTTCACCGGGTCAAGCGACTGCGGCGTGACGATGTAGCCGGGGATGACCGTGTTGACCCGGATGCCTCTCGGCGCGAGTTCCACCGCGAGGCTCCGGCACAGCCCGAGCACGCCCGCCTTGGCCGCCGCGTAGTGCGCGTGCTCGCCCCAGCCGTACACGCCGCCCGCGATGGACGACACCGCGACCATCGAGCCGCCGTCCGCCATGCGGGCCGCCGCCGAGCGAAGGGTGCGCAGCACGCCGGTGAGGTCGACCGAGAGCATGTCGTCCCACGCGGCGTCGGTGAGCTCGGCGAGCGGGGCTTCGCGCAGCACCCCGGCGTTGGCCACGGCGATGTCGAGCCTGCCCCACTCGTCGATCGCGCGCCGTGCGAGCGCGTCCACCTGCTCCGGGTCGCGGACGTCGACCTCGTGGACGACGCACTCGCCGCCTGCCTCCCGCACGGCCTCGACCGTCTGTTGTGGATCGTGTGGATCACCGGGAAACGTCCCTGCCACCGTGCGGATTCCGGCTCGGGCGTAGGCGACGGCGAGCGCCCTGCCAATGCCGCTCGCGGCGCCGGTGATGATCGCGACCTGTGTCATGTCAGCCCTCCAGCACCTCGGCCTTGCGGGCGAAGAACATCACGAACCCGGACAGGAACGTGCCGACCGCGCCGACGACCAGCGCGGCCTGGCCCCAGTCCGAACCGGACGCGAGCAGCCAGGTCACGATGGCACCGGCCAGGATCGCGCCGGGCTGGGACAGCGCGTTGAGAAACGCCGTCCCGGTTGCCCGGCACCGGGTGTCGTAGCACTCGCCCATGTAGAACAGCAGCGCCGCGTACGGGCCGACGAGGAAGAACATGCCCATCGCGTACAGCGCCACCACGGCGAACGTGCCACTCGCGACGGTCAGCATGAGCGCGAAGAACAGGCCGGAGATGACCCAGCCGAACGCGATCACGTTGCGGCGGCCCAGCTTGTCGCCGATCCAGCCGTGCGCGACGTAGCCGAGGTAGCCCACCGCGTTCACCACGATGAGCATCACGAGCGAGTTGGCGAAGCTGAGTCCCTTGGCCTGCGTCAGCACCGTGGTGCCAAGCACGCTGAACACCTGGATGCCGAACCAGTTCACCAGCCACGCGAAACCCAGCACGATGGTGTTGCGCAGCGCCCGCCCCCGGAAGATCGCCGCGAGCGGTGTCGACTGATCGTCGGCAACCCCGTACGCCCGCGCCAGCTCCGCCGCTTCGGCGGCCTTGCCCTGCTTGCGCAGCTTCCGCAACCGCAGTTCGAGCGCGAACTGCGGGCTCTCGGTGAGCCCGCGCCGCATCAGCGCGATCAGCAGCGCGGGGAACACTGCGAGCAGGAAGCAGCCGCGCCAGCCGACCAGCGGAAGCAGCATCGCGACGAACGCCGAGGCCAGCAGCACACCCAGCGGCCAGCCGCCCTGCACGAGGCTGTAGATCAGACCGCGCCGCCGCTTGATCTTCTCGTCCTCGGTGACGGCGTAGATCTCGTTGAGGTAGGTGGCGTTCACCGCCTGCTCGGACAGGCCGAGCCCACCGAGCGCGCGCACGCCGACGAGGTACGCGGCGCCCGGGGTGGCAGCCGTCGCGGCCGACGCGAGCGCCGTGCCGGACACCGTGAGGATCATGCCCTTGCGGCGGCCGATCCGGTCCACGACAGGTCCGACGCCGAGCGCGAAGACCGCGGTGCCGACCGAGACCAATGTGGACACCAGCGAAGCCGTTGCCGCGTCCCAGCCGAAGTGGACGGAGATTTCCGGCAGCAGCGTGCCGAACATGATGTAGTCGAAGACCGCGAACATCCACGCGAAGAACGCGATGATGGTCGCTTTCCTGGTGGCGCGAACACCGACGCGGGGAAACGCCTTGGCAGGCCCAGCGGTGTCCACCGAGATGGCTTGGGACATGGGAGTGCCCTTCTGGGAATTCTCGGAAACGAGGGAATGATGCGAGTTCAGCCGCGCGGGAACCGCGCCAGGAAATCGTCGGCGATCTCGTCGAAAGTCGCCCAGCGCACGCCGTCGTGCCCGTTGATGTGGTCGATCAGCCGCTCCAGCATCAGCAGCGTTTGCGGCCGCCCGGAGACGTCGGGGTGGATTGTCATGGTGAACGCGGCGTAGTCCAGCTCCCGGTACACCCAGTCGAACTGGTCCCGCCACAGATCTTCGAGCTGGCGCGGGTTGACGAAGCCGTGACTGTTGGCGCTGGCCTTGACGAACATCATCGGCGGCAGGTCGTCGAGATACCAGTTGGCGGGGATCTCCACCAGCCCGGTCTCCTCGCCGCGCACCAGCGGCTTCATCCACTCCTCGGCGGGCCGGGAGTAGTCGATCTTCGTCCAGCTGTCCCCGACGCGCACGTAGTAGGGGCTGAAGTCGTTGTGCATCAACGAATGGTCGTACTTGATGCCGCGTTCGAGCAGTAGCTCGTTGGTGACCGGGGAGAACTCCCACCACGGCGCGACGTAGCCGGTCGGCGGGTTGCCGGTGAGCTTCTCGATCAGCTCGATGCTGCGGTCCAGGATCGCGCTCTCCTGCTCGCGCGACATCGCGATCGGGTTCTCGTGCGAGTAGCCGTGCGCGCCGACCTCGTGACCCGCGTCGACCACCATGCGCGTCTGGTCGGGGAACGTCTCCAGCGAGTGGCCGGGGATGAACCAGCTGGTGCGCAGGTCCTTCTTGGCGAACAGGTTCAGCAGCCGGGGCACGCCGACCTCGCCGGCGAACAGGCCGCGCGAGATGTCGCACGGCGAGTCCTCACCGCCGTACGAGCCGAGCCACCCCGCGACGGCGTCGACGTCGACGCCGAAGGCAACGAAGATTTCCTTAGGCATGTGCCTGGATCCTTTCCGTGATGCGGGTACGAGCGCGCAGTTGCCCGGCGACCTGCACCGGATCGCGGTAGCAGCCGAGCAGCGCGACAAGCAGCACGCGGGCCTGCGAGGAACGCAGACGTCCGGTTGGCACGGCCCCCGCCTTGACCAGGTCCATGCCGCCGCCGTTGCCGTACAGCTCGGCGACCGGGCCCGCGTGCACGCGGGTGGAGAGCGCGACGACCACGCCGGAGCGGGTGAGCGTGGCGACAGCGTCGCGAATACCGGGGTTGGCGTTGCCCGCCCCGGTGGTCTCGAGGACGACGCCGGTCGCGCCTGCCGCCACGACGGCCTCCAGCGCGACGGCATCGGCGCCTGGGTAGCAGGCCACGACGTCGACCCGCACGCCGTCGAGGTCGAAGGCGCGCAGGTCGAGCGCCGGCAGCCGCTCCGGGGTCGCGATGAACTCGACGCCCTCCGGTCCCACCCAGCCGATCGCGCCGCCGTCGGGCGCGGAAAACGCGGCGGGCGCGAGCGAGTGGGTCTTGCGGGTGCCCCGCGCCGGGAAGATCTGCCCGTCGAAGGCGATGAGCACGCCGCGATCGCGGGCCGAGGCGGCGCTGGCGACCGTGACGGCGTCGGCCAGATTGCGCGGCCCGTCGCTGTCGGCGGCATCGGCGGGGCGCTGCGCGCCCGTGAACACCACCGGCCTCGAGTCGACGTGGAACAGCTCGGTGAGGAAAGCGGTCTCCTCCATGCTGTCCGTGCCGTGGGTGACGACGACACCGACGACGTCGTCATCGGCCAGCGCGGCGTGGGCCTGGCTTGCCACCTCGCGCATGTCGGCCGGGGTGAGCAGGTAGCTGCCCAGGCAGAACACGTCGACGCCGTCGAGCTTCACCCCGAGATCCGCCGGGAGGCGGTCCAGCAGCGCGCTCACGCTGTCGTGGGCGACCCCTCGCCGGGTGGCGATGGTCCCGCCGGTGGACAAGACGACGACTTTGCGCACGTAGCAACCTCCTCGGACGACGTTCCGACAATCACCCAAACGTTTGGGCCAAACGTTCGGGTATCATGCCCATGGAGTCCGGGGAGAGTCAAGAGCTCGTTGTTACGATCCCGAAAACCCAGACCGCGACGGAGGCTGAGCAGGACACGTGAGCGCCGAAAGATCCTCGACGGTGACGCTGCGGATGCTCGCCGATCAGCTAGGCCTGCACGTCTCCACCGTGTCGCGGGTACTGCACGCCAAGCCGGACGAGAGCCACCGGGCGGCGTCCAGCGCGACCGTGGAACGGGTCCGCAAACTCGCCGACGAGCTCGGCTATCGGCCCAACCCGCACGCGACGAGCCTGCGCACGCAACGCAGCAACCTGGTGGGCGTGCTGGTGCCGAGACTGTCGGACATCGTCCTCGCCACGATCTACGAGGGCATCGAGGAGGCGGCGGGCGAACGCGGACTGTCCACCTTCGTCACCAACACCAGCGACGTGCCCGAGTTCCAGCGCGACCGCACCGACATGGTGCTCGCCCGCCGGGTCGACGGGATGATCTTCGGTGACGCCTACGTCGACGCCGCGTTCCTCGGCGAAGTCGCCGAGCGCGGCGTCCCGTTCGTGCTGGTCAGCCGCAGGGCTGGCGATTACCCGTCCGTGACGTGCGACGACTATCTCGGCGGCCGCATGGTCGCAGAACACCTGCTCAGTCTCGGTCACCGAGACGTCGCCGTCGTCGCGGGCGAGCCCTACGCCAGCACCGGCATCGACCGCTCGACCGGGTTCATCGACGCCTACGCCGACGCCGGCATCGAGATCCCGGCGCACCGGTTCACGCACTCGCGCTTCGACGCCCGCGGCGGGCACGAGGCCACCGAGCGACTGCTGGCCGAGGACGAGCCCCCTTCCGCGATCTTCGCGGTGAACGACTTCGCCGCGATCGGAGCGGTCGGCGCGGCCCGCGACCACGGCCTGAGCGTGGGCGCCGACATCGCCATCGCGGGATTCAACGACACCCCGCTCGCCGCGGAACTGCCCGTGCCACTGACCACAGTGCACTCACCGATGCACGAGATGGGCCGCCGCGGCCTCGAACTGCTCGCACGACTGCTGCACGGCGAACAGGTCAGCTCCGAACGGCTGCGCCCCGAGCTCATGGTGCGGGCATCCACCGCAGGTTCGTAGTCCGGGCGTCGTAGGAATCCGCTTCGGATTGTTATGCGTTCGCGTAGCTCTCACAGTTCTCGATGTCACCTTCGGAGCCCTTGACGAAGATGACCTCCTCGCCGTTGCGGGTGCCCGGCTCGCCGAGGTGAACGTTGACGTGGATCGGGTGTTGCCGGTCCTCGTCGAACTCGCCGGCGCCGGGCAGGCGGACGTACTTCTCGTGTCCGCCCTCGGCGAGGATGACGCATTGGCCGTTGCCGAGTTGAACGACGTGGGTGTGCGCCGCCAGCGCGGGTGCCGTGGTGGCCGTCCAGGCGAAGGTGGCCAAAGCTGCCGTGACGACAAGGTGCCGAGCTCGCATCGTGACGATCCTCCAGAGTCGTGCGCCGGGATGGGCGCGGTGATGCCGATAAGTGTCCGTCAGATTAGAGATCCTTTGTGTCTGATTTCAACGGTCAGTTCTGTCTGCCGGTCAGGAGACGGTGATGGTGGCGGGTGCGGTGTGGAGCACTCCGCCGGTCTGGAACTGGATGAACAGCCGGTAGGTGCCGGGCTTGTCGAACTCGGCGTGGAACGCGAGCATGGGCTCGCCCGTGACGCCGGGTGCGGCGGACTGCTCCGGATGCAGGTGGACCGTGGTCAGGTCGCCGCGGCGGAACCCGGTCAGGTGGGCATACGAGTCGAGGTGGGGCCGCAGGTTGGTGACCTCGTCGCCGAGCACCAGGTGGCCGCGGCCGTGGTGGCCGGAGGCGACGAACTCGGCCACGACCCGGTAGGTGCCTGCCCGTTCCAGGGTTAGCGGGGCGGTCCAGGTGCCGTCGGGCGCCATGGCGGGATGGACGTGGTCGAAGTCGGCGAGGTCGGTGCGGACCACGTAGACGTGCATGAGCTTGGTCTGTTCGCGCTGGAAACGCGTGTGCGGCTGGCCGTGGTCGTTGAGGATGAGAAACGACAGCGTGCCCTCGCCGGGCGTGCCGGGAAAGCGGACGTCGGCGAGCGTGTAGCCGCCGGCACTGGCCGAACGGCCGTCGCCGACCGTCTCGACGCCGCTTGTGTGGCCGTGTCCCATCGCAGCGCCGGCGTGGTGACCGTGTCCTCCCGCGTGGCCCGCGGGCGGGCTGGGTGCGGGCGATTCCTGCCCGCACCCAGCCACCACCAGCAGCACCACGGCGGCAACGATCCGCAGTGATCACTCGGTGCATCCTTCCGTCAGGAGCGGCGGCGGGCCAGCAGCCCGGTCGTCAGGCCC
>WHUB01000084.1:0-2761 GCA_009377395.1 Actinophytocola sp.
AGTACGGCGTCAGCGCGCGGTACGCCGCCTCGTGCCTGCGGAACCAGTAGTTCTCCTCGGCGACGCCAGGCACGGTGCGTTCACCCGTCAGGTGCAGCGCGGCGGCGCGGTTCGTCGGCACGGTACTCACATCGGCGACCCTAATGGGCGCCACGTGGTCAGCGGTGCGGCACCTCAACCACGCGGGCGGAAACTCTGGGGAGCGCGTCGAACCGGGCCCGTCCGTCCGTGGTGAGGATCGTGCGGCCCGTGGCGTGAGCAGTGGCCGCGACGATCAGGTCATGCGGGCCGCGCGGCTTTCCCTCGGATCGGGTGCTTGCGATGAGCTCGGCGTGCGACTCCGCAACGCCGACCGTGTAGTCCTCGACCGGAATCGCGCTCAGCAGCTTCGTGAGGAAGTCCCGCTTCGCCGCACTCCGGCCGGGATTACTGTCACGGTGGACGCCGACGAGATACTCGGCAACGACGATCGCGGGCACCGCCGGGTCGCTCTCGTCGGAGATCGCGTCCAGCGCCAGCCTGCCTCGGGCTGCCTCGACCAGCACGCCGGTGTCGAGGATCAGGCGTTCCACGGATCGACGTCCTCGTCGGGGCTCAGCGATGCGAGTGCGTCGTCCACGGTGGCCGCCCAATCGTCATCGACGATCGGGTGCGCTCGATAGTCCTCGAACACGGCACGCAAAGCTCGCCCGCTTGATCGTGGCGCCGGAGTGATCAGCGCTGACCTGCGGCCGGAGCGGGTGACCAGGACGGTCTCGCCACGCTCCGCCGCGCTCAGCACCGCTGAGAAGTTGCGTGCCGCCTCGGCGGCCGTCATCTCCTTCACGGTGTCAGATTATCAGAATCAGACTTTCCGTACGGACGAGGCGGGACGCTCAGCCCTTGGCGTCCGGGTTGGACTCGCCGGACGCCGTCGCCGCGGTGGGTGTCTGGCCCCGCTTGACCGAGTCGAGCAGCAGTTGCGACACGTCCTTGACGCCGACCTCCGTGCCGACGTTCTCGCTGGAACGCTGCGTCAGCCCGTCGGAGACCATCACCTTGCAGAACGGGCAGCCGGTCGCGACGGTGCCCTGGCCCTCACCCAGCGTCTCGATCGCCTCGTCGACGCGCTCCAGGTTGACGCGCTTGCCGATGTGCTCCTCCATCCACATCCGCGCACCGCCCGCGCCGCAGCACAGCGAGCGGTCGGCGTGCCGGGGCATCTCGGCGTGCGCCATGCCGGTCGCCTCGATCAGCTCCCGGGGCGGGGCGTAGACCTTGTTGTGCCTGCCGAGGTAGCACGGGTCGTGGTAGGTGACCGACGGCCCGCTGCCGTTGTCGGCGGGCTTGACCGGGGTCAGCGTGCCGTCCCGCACCAGCTTGTTCAGCAGCTGCGTGTGGTGGACGACCTCGTAGTGCCCGTCGAGCTGCGGGTACTCCCTGCCCAGCGTGTTCATGCAGTGCGGGCAGGTGGTGACGATCTTGCGCTGCACCGGCTCGCGATCCTCGAACACGCTGTTCAGCATCTCGACCGTCTGCTGCGCCATCATCTGGAACAGGAACTCGTTGCCCGCGCGGCGCGCCGAGTCACCGGTGCAGGTCTCGTCCTTGCCGAGCACGACGTACTTCACACCCGCCAGGTGCAGCAGCTCGGCGGTGGCCTGCACGGTCTTCTTCGCGTTGTCGTCGAACGCGCCCGCACAGCCGATCCAGAACAGGTACTCGGTGTCGTCGGACAGCTCCCCGTCGTAGACCGGCACCTCGAAGTCCAGCTCCTTGGCCCAGTCCATCCGCTCGGAGTTGTTCTGGCCCCACGGGTTGCCCTTGTTCTCCATGTTGCGGAACAGGGTGCCCAGCTCGCTCGGAAACTCCGACTCGATCATGACCTGGTAGCGGCGCATGTCGATGATGTGGTCGACGTGCTCGATGTCGACCGGGCACTGCTCGACGCAGGCGCCGCACGAGGTGCACGACCACAGCACGTCGGGGTCTATCACGCCGCCCTGCTCGGCCGTGCCGACCAGCGGGCGTACCGCCTGCTCCGGGCCCGATCCGGTGATTCGCTCGAAGCCGGACTCCGGCACGGCGTGACTGCCGTGGCTCTGGGACTGCATGTCCAGCATGTCCGTGCCGGGCATTTCCTTGCCCTCGATCAGGTACGGCGCCTTGGCGTTGAGGTGATCCCGCAGATCCATGATCACCAGCTTCGGCGACAGCGGCTTGCCGGTGTTCCACGCCGGGCACTGGCTCTGGCACCGGCCGCACTCGGTGCAGGTCTCGAAGTCGAGCAGCCCCTTCCAGGTGAAATCCTCGATCTTGCCGCGCCCGAAGATCGCGTCCTCGTCCGGGTCCTCGAAGTCGATCGGCTTGCCGTCGGACTCCATCGGCAGCAGCGGGCCGAGGCCGTCCGGCATCCGCTTGACCGTGACGTTGATCGGCGCGAGGAAGATGTGCAGGTGCTTGGAGTGCAGCACGAAGATCAGGAACAGCAGCATCACGCCGATGTGAGCGAGCAGGCCGACGCGGTCGAGCACGAAGTTGACGTCCTCGCCCAGCGGCTCGAGCAGGTTGCCGAGGCCGATCGAGACGAACGCGCCGCTGTCGTAGGGGAGGTGTCCGGTCGCCGAGGACGCGCCCCGGAACAGGAACATCGTCCAGACCACGTTGAAGATCATGAACAGCGTCATCCACGCCCCGCCGAGGTGCGAGCCGTAGAACCGGGACGCGCGCTGCTGGCGCTCCGGCGCCTGCCGCAGCCGGATCACCGCGAACACGATCAGCG
>WHUB01000084.1:2771-16531 GCA_009377395.1 Actinophytocola sp.
CGTGGCGAGGATGACGAAGCCCCAGAAGGTGAAGAAGTGCGCCAGCCCCGGCACGGACCACTTCAGCAGCTTGCGCTGACCGAACACCTCAAGCAGGTGCGTCTTGACCCGCTCGCCCGCGCCGTCGGTGCGGCCAGGAGCGGGCTGGCCCGACATGATCAGGTTCTTCAGCCACAGCACCCGCTTGGCCGCGAACCCAAGACCGACGGCGGTCATGAGCAGGCCAAGGATCAGCGTAATCAGCACAGCGCCTCCGCTTCACACGATCTGAGATGGCGCCAACGTAGCGCGTGGCTGGCGCCTCTGTGAAGCGAGACACTACCTGCGCGTCGCGCTACTCGCTGACGCCGTAGTAATGCGTCGCGTGGGCGGAACAACGCATCTTGCGCACCCGCCAGTACCGGGGGAACAGCGCCGGGTCGCGGAGCTTTCCGGGATGCAGGCCAAGGCGTTCGTAGTGCTTGGCGCCGAAGCGGCGGTCCCTGACGCCGGCGACGAACTGGTCGGTTGCCCAGCCGAGCCAGGCGCGGCGCAGCGCGATGCCGTAGCGCTCGGAGTCGGGCCAGAGCGCGCGCGGTGCGGTGTGGCTCTTGCGCATGCGGTCGCAGAAGCGGTGCAGCACCCGCAGCGGGGCGCCGAAGTCGTCGGTGTACTCGATGACGCGGAAGCCGGGGTGGCGGTGATCGCCGTCGGTGCGGACGGGCAGCTCGCAGTAGGCGCAGGTGTTGCCGCGCGTCCTCACCGGCCCCATTGACGATCCTCTCGTCGGCAGCGGCGATCAGTGTGACGAGCGCCACGACGCGTTGTCAACGAGCCGCAAGCCCGCACGAAAGTGTCATGAACTATTTGGACCATGGTCCAAGAAAGAGACGCATCCAGGTGAATGCTGTCACCTCGGCGTTGCTGACGGCGTCAAGACGCCTAATCTACCGAGCAGTAAGACCAGCGGGGACTCCCCGAGACGAGCGCCGCGCGACCGGCAGCGCCGGTGTGAGGCAGAGATACGGAGGTCGAAGAGGACCCATGACCAACATCGTTGTCCTGGTCAAGCAGGTGCCTGACACCTACTCGGAGCGCAAGCTCACCGAGGCTGACCACACGCTTGATCGCGAGTCCGCCGACGCGGTGCTCGACGAGATCAATGAGCGCGCCGTCGAGGAGGCGCTGAAGATCAAGGAAGCCGGCGAGGGCGAGGTCACCGTGCTCTGCGTCGGCCCCGACCGCGCCACCGACGCCATCCGCAAGGCGCTGTCGATGGGCGCGGACAAGGCGATCCACGTCTCCGACGAGGCGCTGCACGGCTCCGACATCCTGGCCACCGCCAAGGTCATCGCCGCCGCCATCGGCAAGGTCGACGGCGTCGACCTCGTCATCGCGGGCAACGAGTCGTCGGACGGTGGCGCCGGTGCCGTGCCCGCGATCCTGGCCGAGCTGCTCGGCATGCCGCAGCTGACCTACGCGCACCACCTCAGCGTCGACGGCGGCACCATCAAGGTCGACCGGGAGACCGCCGACGAGGGCATCACGCACCTCGAGGCGAGCCTGCCCGCGGTCGTGTCGGTCACCGAGAAGATCAACGAGCCGCGCTACCCGTCGTTCAAGGGCATCATGGCGGCCAAGAAGAAGCCGGTCGAGACGCTCACCGTCGCCGACCTCGGCGTCGACGCGGGCGAGGTCGGCCTTGCCAACTCGTGGTCGACGGTCACCGAGGCCGCGCCGAAGCCGCCGCGCGGCGCGGGCGAGAAGGTCGAGGACGACGGCGACGGCGGCGCGAAGATCGCCGAGTACCTGGTCGGCCAGAAACTTATCTGACGAGCTGCGGCGAAGAGGAGGAACTAGAACCATGGCTGAAGTCCTGGTACTCGTCGACCACGTTGACGGCGAGGTCAAGAAGGTCACCACGGAGCTGCTGACCGCGGCTCGTGCGCTCGGTGAGCCGTCCGCCGTCGTCGTCGGTGCGCCCGGCACGGCGGGCAAGGCGAAGGAGACGCTGGCGTCCTACGGTGCGGCGAAGGTCTACGCCGCCGAGTCCGACGACGCCGCGACCTACCACATCGCGCCGAAGGTCGATGTGCTCACCGCGCTCGCGGAGAAGGCGTCGCCCGCCGCGGTGCTGGTCGCCGCGACCCCGGAGGGCAAGGAGGTCTCCGCCCGGCTCGCGGTGCGGACCGGCGCCGGCCTGCTGGTCGACGCCGTCGGCGTCGGGAGCGACGGCACCGTCGAGCAGTCCATCTTCGGTGGCGGGTTCACCGTGAAGTCGAAGTCCACCAAGGGCGCCCCGGTCATCTCGGTGCGTCCCGGCAGCGTCGACGCCGAGCAGGCGCAGGGCGCGGCCGCCGAGGAGAGCGTCGACGTTCCCGCCGTCGACGCCGCCAAGGTCGCCAAGGTCACCGGCGTCGAGCCGGTCGTCGGCGGCGACCGGCCGGAGCTGACCGAGGCGTCGGTCGTCGTCTCCGGTGGTCGGGGTGTCGGCAGCGCCGAGCAGTTCTCGGTGATCGAGGGCCTCGCCGACGCGATGGGCGCCGCCGTGGGCGCGTCGCGTGCCGCCGTCGACTCCGGCTACTACCCGGCCCAGTTCCAGGTCGGTCAGACCGGGAAGACGGTCTCGCCGCAGCTGTACGTGGCGCTGGGCATCTCCGGCGCCATCCAGCACCGCGCCGGGATGCAGACGTCGAAGACGATCGTCGCGGTGAACAAGGACGCCGAGGCGCCGATCTTCGAGATCGCCGACTTCGGTGTCGTGGGTGACCTGTTCCAGGTCGCCCCGCAGCTGCAGGAAGAAGTCGCCAAGCGCAAGGGCTGAGTGCTCGCGGGCGGTGCACACCGCACGTTCACGTGCTGTGCACCGCCCGCCTGCCGCGTCACCAAATCAGGTTCATCGTCGGCCCGTACACCTACGGGCATGACATCCTCACTACTGCTCACGAGCACGGATGGCACCGCGGCCGACGCGCCGCGCTACTCCCTGCACGTGGCCCGGGGCGCCGATGAGGTCGTGGCCGTCCAGCGGCTGCGGTACCGAGTGTTCGCCGAGGAGATGGGCGCGACGCTCGCCAGCCCGATCGAGGGCCTCGACGTCGACCCGTTCGACATCTACTGCGACCACCTGGTCGTGCGCGACGACCGCTCCGGCGACGTCGTCGGCACCTACCGGATGCTGCCGCCGGACCGGGCCGCCGTCGCCGGTGGTCTCTACGCCGACACCGAGTTCGACCTCGACGCGCTCGACCCGTTGCGGGACAGCCTGGTCGAGACCGGCCGGTCCTGCGTCCACCCCGATCACCGCAGCGGCGCGGTCGTCAGCCTGGTGTGGGCGGGCATCGCCCGCTACATGCTGCTCTCCGGCCGCCGCTACCTCGCCGGCTGCGCCTCCGTCCCGCTCGCCGACGGCGGCACGCTCGCCGCGGGCGTCTGGGACACCGTCCGCGCCAAGCACTACGCGCCCGGCTCGCGGCGCGTCACCCCGCTGCACCCCTGGGACGACACCGGCATCGAGCGCGCCGCGCGGCCGGCGCTGCCGCCGCTGCTGCGGGGCTACCTGCGGCTCGGCTCGCAAGTGTGCGGCCCACCGGCACACGACCCGGACTTCGGCGTCGCCGACTTCTTCGTGCTGCTCGACATGCACGAGGTCAACGAGCGCTACCTGCGCTTCTTCCTGGGAGAACAGTAGATGCGGCTGCATGCGTGGATGCCGGTCTCGCCCTGCGACACCGGCTGCCTCGACAGTGCCGCGCCCCGGGTCGGGCCGCTGCGGATGCTCTTCCGCGCGGTGCGCATGATCGCCGCGCTCGTCGGCGCGGTGGGGCGCGTGCTGACCAGTCGCGGCGGTGAGCGGCACCGCGCCGTCAGGATCGGCTGTGGGCGGCTGCTGCGGGCCTGCGGGGCCCGGGTCGTCGTGCACGGCGGTGAGGATCTGGCCGACGCCGCGCACACCCTCGGCCGGGGCGCGCTCGTCGTTAGCAACCACATCTCCTGGCTCGACATCCTCGCCGTCAACGCCCTGACGCCGATGCGCTCGCTCGCCAAAGCCGACATCGAGCAGTGGCCGCTGTTCGGCGGCGTCGCCGCGCGGGCGGGTACGATCTTCGTCGACCGGGAACGGCTGACGACGCTGCCGGGCACGGTCGCCGAGCTGACCGAGGCGCTGCGGGCGGGCGCGCTGGTCAACGTGTGCGCCGAGGGCACGACCTGGTGTGGCGCCGCCAGCGGGCCGTTCGTGCCGGCGCCGTTCCAGGCGGCCATCGACGGCGGCGTGCCGGTGCGGCCGATCGCGCTGCGCTACCGGCTCGCCAAGGGCGCCGAGACGACGCTGCCGTCGTTCCTCGGTGAGGAGTCGCTTTTCACCTCGGTGCTGCGGGTGCTGCGGCTGCGCGGGCTCGTGGTCGACGTCTACGTCTGCGACGAGATCGCGCCGGGCCGCGCCCGCGACCGGCGGGAACTGGCGCGGCTGGCCGAGTCCTCGGTGCGCTCCGCGCTCGGCCACGACACGGTGGCGTCCGCCAGCCGGGTGCTGCCGCTGCGGGTCAGGACCAGGGTGCGCTGAACGCCGCGCGTCGCCGCCCCGGTTACCCTTGAAGGGCGATGACCTATCTTGACCACGCGGCGACCACCCCGATGTCGCCGCGCGCGATCGCGGCGATGACCGAGGCGCTGTCGGACACCGGCAACGCCTCGTCGCTGCACTCCTCGGGCAGGCGCTCCCGGCGCCGGGTCGAGGAGGCCCGAGAGGCCATCGCCGACGCGCTCGGCGCGCGGCCGTCCGAGGTGCTGTTCACCGGTGGCGGCACCGAGAGCGACAACATCGCCGTCAAGGGCATCTACTGGGCGCGCCGCGACGCCGACCCGGCCCGGACCCGGGTGCTGGTGTCGTCCGTCGAGCACCACGCCGTGCTGGACAGCGTCGAGTGGCTCGCCGAGCACGCCGGGGCCGAGATCACCTGGCTGCCGGTCGACGCGAGCGGCGAGGTGCTGCCGGAGGACGTCCGCGCCGCGATCCAGTGCAACCCGGGCGACGTGGCGCTGGCCACCGTCATGTGGGCGAACAACGAGGTCGGCACCGTCAACCGCATCGCAGAGATCGCGGAGGTGTGCGCGGAGTACGGCGTCCCGCTGCACACCGACGCGGTGCAGGCGGTCGGTGCGGTCGACGTCGACTTCGCCGCCAGCGGCGCGAGCGCGCTCACGCTGACCGGCCACAAGCTCGGCGGGCCGTACGGCGTCGGTGCGCTGCTGCTCGGCCGCGACGTCGAGTGCACCCCGCTGCTGCACGGCGGCGGGCAGGAGCGCGACGTGCGGTCCGGCACTCTCGACGTTCCCGCCGTGCACGCGTTCGCGGCCGCCCTCCGGGAGGCGACTGGCGACATCGCCGAGCGGGTCGCCGAGCTGAGCACGCTGCGCGACGCGCTGGTGGCCGGTGTTCTCGAGCGGGTCGACGACGCCGTGCTCAACGGCGCCCCGCCGGGCAGCGACCGGCGACTGGCGGGCAACGCGCACTTCAGCTTCCCCGGCTGCGAGGGCGACAGTCTGTTGATGCTGCTCGACGCCAAGGGAATCGAGTGCTCGACCGGGTCGGCCTGCACCGCCGGGGTGGCGCAGCCCAGCCACGTGCTGCTCGCGATGGGCGTCGACGAGCAGTCGGCGCGCGGCTCGCTGCGGTTCTCGCTCGGCCACACCTCGACCAAGGAGGACGTCGACACGCTGCTCGCGGAGATCGGCGGGGTCGTGGCGCGAGCCCGCAAGGCGGGTCTGTCCGGGAAGCAGACTGTGGGGGAGATGTCATGAGGGTTCTTGCTGCGATGAGCGGGGGCGTCGACTCCGCCGTCGCCGCCGCGCGGGCGGTCGACGCGGGCCACGAGGTCGTCGGGGTGCACCTGGCGCTGTCGGCTAAGCCGGGGACGCTGCGCACCGGCGCGCGCGGTTGCTGCACCATCGAGGATTCCCGGGACGCGCGCCGGGTGGCCGACCTGCTCGGCATCCCGTTCTACGTGTGGGATTTCGCGGAGCGGTTCCGCGAGGACGTCATCGAGAACTTCGTCGGGGAGTATGCGGCCGGTCGCACGCCGAACCCGTGCGTCACCTGCAACGAGAAGATCAAGTTCGAGGCGCTGCTGGACAAGGCGATGGCGCTCGGCTTCGATGCGGTCGCCACCGGCCACTACGCGCGACTCGCCATGGTCGACGGCGTACCCGAGCTGCGGCGCAGCGCGGACGCGGGCAAGGACCAGTCCTATGTGCTCGCCTCGCTGACCCCCCAGCAGCTGCGGCACTCGATGTTCCCGCTCGGCGACTCGGAGAAGTCCGAGGTGCGGGCCGAGGCCGAGCGGCGCGGGCTGATGGTGGCGAGCAAGCCGGACAGCCACGACATCTGCTTCATCCCGGACGGCGACACCAAGGGCTTCCTCGAGTCGCGGCTCGGGTCGCGGCCGGGGCAGCTCGTCGACGCCGAGTCCGGCGCGGTGCTCGGCGAGCACACCGGGGTGCACGGCTTCACCGTCGGCCAGCGCAAGGGCCTCGGCCTCGAGGCGCCCGCAGCGGACGGCAGGCCGCGCTACGTGCTCGGGCTCGAACCGGTGTCGGGCACGGTCACCGTCGGCTCGGCTGACCGGCTCGGTGTCACGGTGATCGACGCCGACCGTCCGGTGTGGCCGAGCGAACGATCGCTCGACGGGCCGACCGAGTGCGTGGCGCAGGTGCGCGCGCACGGCGGCACCGCGTCCGCCGTCGCGGAATGCGACGGCGACGGCGTACACGTCCAGCTCCGGGAGCCGCTGACGGGCGTCGCGCCCGGCCAGACGATCGTGCTCTACCGCGAGGACCCGGGCGGCGACCTGGTGCTCGGCGCGGCGAAGATCGCGTCCACGGCGGCCTGAGTGGACACTGGGGGCATGAGGACTGAGTTTCCCTGGTCGGTGACGGCCGCGACCGGTGTCGGTTCGCTGCCGGGCACCGACATCGCGGAGGCCGCCGCGACGGTGTTCGGCGAGCTGCCCGACTTCCCGCACGTGCCCGAGCTGCCCGATCGAGGCTTCGGCGCGGACATGATCGGCAGGAGTGCCGCGCTGCTCGTCGACCTCGCGGTCGAGTCGACGCCGACCGGGTACCGGGTGACGTCCAGGCCCGGTCACGAGCACCGGCGGGCCATGGACCTGCATCGCTGGGACCTCGACGCGCTCGAGCGCGCCGCTGAGACGAGCGGTCCGAGGGTGCTCAAGACGCAGTTCGCGGGGCCGTGGTCGCTCGCGGCGGGGATCGAGCTGCCACGCGGTCATCGGGTGCTGACCGACCACGGCGCCGTGCGCGAGTTCGCCCAGTCGCTGGTCGAAGGCGTCACGGCGCACGTCAAGGAGTTGGCCACCCGAACCGGCGCGACCATCGTGGTGCAGCTCGACGAGCCGACGCTGCCCGACGTGCTCGCGGGCACGCTGCGAACGCCGTCCGGCTACGGCACGGTGCCGTCGGTGCCGGAACCGGAGGCGCGGGCGCTGCTCGCCTCGGTGATCGAGGGCTGTGCCAACGCGACCGGCACGCCGGTGATCGTGCACTGCTGCGCCCGCCGTCCGCCGATCGGCCTGCTGCACGGTGCCGGAGCGGGCGCCATCGCGATCGACGCGACCCTGCTCGACGGTGCCCCGGCGACCACATTGGACTCGATCGGCGAGGCGTGGGACAGTGGCGTGGCGTTCCTGCTCGGGCTGGTGCCCGCGCTGGAACCGGCGGAGCGGCCCGAGCTGCGGGACCTCGCGGATCCCGCGCTGCGGCTGGCCGACCGCATCGGCTTCGGCCGCACCATTCTGCGCGACCAGGCGGTGCCGACGCCGACCTGCGGCCTCGCCGGCGCCAGTGCGTCGTGGCTGCGCCGAGCGCTCGCGCTCACCCGCGACCTCGGCCATGCCTTCGCCGAACCCCCAGAGTCCTGGTAACCGGCCGTCCCGAACGTAGAACTCGGCGCCCTGAATGTGGGACACGACGTTCCGGGGACCCCGTGGCGTCGTGTCCCACGTTCCTGCCGCCGAGTTCGGCGTTCGGGGCATGGTGGGCGGGGGCTCATGCGTACGGTGGACGGCTATGGGATGGTTCCGACGGTTCCGGCAACAGCCCGAGGTGATCGACGAGCGTCCGGGGGATCCCGAGCAGGTCGCGGGGGAGTTCTGGCAGCGGTGGTTCGAGCTGCTGCCCGCCATCAGCGCCGCGCTCGGTGACCGCGAGCCGCAACGCTTCGAGCACGACCTCACCGAGGCCGTCGCCGCGATGCATCCCGGGCTCCAGTTCTCCATCGACCGGGGGCAGCGCGCGATCTACTCCCTCGTCGTCACCGGCCAGGAGGACCCGGCGCTGCGGCCCTACACCGACGCGTGGCTCGCCGCCGCGCCCGCCGAGGACGCCGTCTGGGAGTACCACGACTCCGTCCCGCCGGTGCCCGACCCGAGCGAGGTCACCGTCAACCTCGGCGAGCACCGGATCGCGCTCGCCGACGTCACCGTCGTGGCGCAGGTCGACGAGGCACGCGGCAGTGTCGACGTCGCCGTGCACCATCCGGAGCTGGCCGAGCTGGAGCCGCGAGCCCGCGAGGCGATGACGTTCCTGCCGCTGGACGCGACGCTGGGGGAGCGGCTCGCCGCGAGGTGGCTGGGCAGGGTCGAGACCGCCGACAACCCGCCGGACAACGCCATCACGCTGCTCGACCTGCGCGAGCTGGTGCACCGCCTCGACGCTGCTGTCGGTGACGCTGGCTAACCTGGTGTGGTGAGCGAGGAAGCAGAGGTTACCGGGGTCGAGGGCGTGCCCGCCGAGGTGCGGGAGCGCCATAGCGAGCTGGCCGAGGAGATCCGGGTCCATCAGTTCCGGTACTACCTGGAGACGCCGACCATCTCCGACGCCGAGTTCGACGCGATGATGCGCGAACTCGAGCGCATCGAGGCGGACCACCCGGCGCTGGTCACGCCGGACTCGCCGACGCAGCAGGTCGGCGGCACGTACTCCACCGAGTTCGAGACCTACGACCACCTCGAACGCATGCTCAGCCTCGACAACACCTTCGACGCCGACGAGCTCACCGCGTGGCTCGACCGGGTGGAGCGCGAGGTCGGCACCGGCGCGCACTACCTGTGCGAGCTCAAGATCGACGGGCTCGCGATCAACCTGCTCTACGAGCACGGCCGCCTCACCAGGGGGCTGACCAGGGGCGACGGCCACACCGGCGAGGACGTCACGTTCAACCTGCGCACCATGGACGACGTCCCGGCGCGGCTCGCCGAGAGCGACAAGTTCCCCATCCCGGCCGTGCTAGAGGTGCGCGGCGAGGTGTTCTTCCGGGTGGACGACTTCGTCGAGCTGAACGCGAAGCTGGTCGAGGCGGGCAAGCCGCCGTTCGCCAACCCGCGCAACACAGCGGCCGGATCGCTGCGGCAGAAGGACCCGAGGATCACCGCGAGCAGGCCGTTGCGGCTGATCTGCCACGGCCTCGGCAGGCGGGACGGCTTCGAGCCGCAGCGACAGTCGGAGGCCTACGAGGCGCTGGCCGCCTGGGGACTGCCGGTCTCGCCGCACGCCAAGGTCGTCGCTACCCGCGACGAGCTGTCCGAGCACATCGCCCGTTGGGGCGAACGCCGCCACGACGCGCAGCACGAGATCGACGGCATCGTGATCAAGGTCGACGAGGTGCCGTTGCAACGCAGGCTCGGCACGACCTCCCGCGCGCCGCGCTGGGCGATCGCGTACAAGTACCCGCCGGAAGAGGCGATGACGACGCTGCTCGACATCAGGGTCAACGTCGGCAGAACGGGCAGGGTGACGCCGTACGCGGTGATGGAGCCGGTCAAGGTCGCCGGGTCGACGGTGGCTATGGCCACGCTGCACAACGCCAGCGAGGTGACCCGCAAGGGCGTGCTGATCGGCGACCGGGTGGTGATCCGCAAGGCGGGCGACGTCATCCCCGAGGTGCTCGGCCCCGTGGTGGACGTGCGCACCGGCGAGGAGCGCGAGTTCGTCATGCCCACGGAATGCCCGGAGTGCGGCACCACGCTGCGCTACGCGAAGGAGGGCGACGCCGACATCCGCTGTCCGAACACGCAGCACTGCCCGGCGCAGCGGCGGGAGCGGCTGTTCCACATCGGCAGGCGCAGCGCGTTCGACATCGAGGGCCTCGGTTACGAGGCGGCGACCGCGCTGGTCGGCTCGGGCGTGATCGGGGACGAGGGCGACCTGTTCGACCTGGACGCAGGCACGCTGACCAAGGTGGATCTGTTCCGCACCAAGGCGGGTTCGCTGTCGGCGAACGGCGAGCGGTTGCTCGCCAACCTGGCCGACGCCAAGGACCGTCCGCTGTGGAAGGTGCTGGTCGGGTTGTCGATCCGCCACGTCGGACCGACCGCGGCGCAGGCGCTGGCACGCGAGTTCGGCTCGATCCCCGAGATCGACGCCGCCGACGAGGAGCATCTGGCCGATGTGGACGGTGTCGGGCCGACGATCGCGCGGGCCGTCAAGGAATGGTTCGACGTCGACTGGCACCGCGAGGTCGTGCGCAAGTGGGCCGACTCGGGCGTGCGGATGGCCGACGAGCGCGACGAGTCGGTGCCGCGCAACCTCGAGGGACTGTCCATCGTGGTCACCGGGACGCTCGCCACCTTCTCCCGGGACGAGGCCAAGGAGCTCATCATGGCCCGGGGCGGTAAGGCCGCCGGGTCGGTGTCGAAGAAGACCGCCTTCGTCGTCGTCGGGGACTCGCCCGGCTCCAAGCACGACAAGGCGCTCTCGCTGAAGGTGCCGGTGCTCGACGAGGACGGCTTCCGGGTGCTGCTCGACCAGGGACCGGACGCCGCCCGCGAGATCGCCGAGGTGGCAGATGAGTGAGGTCACCGTCCGGCGCGCCCGCGCCGACGAGGTGGCCGCCACCGCCGAGATCGCGCTCGCCGTCTACCGCGCCGAGGGGCTGCTCGACGACGGCAGCGGCTACGAGGCCACGGTGCGCGACGCGGCGACCCGGTACGAGCAGGCGGAACTGCTCGTCGCGGTCGACGACACGGACACCGTGCTCGGCTCGGTCACCGTCGCGGCCAGCGGGACGCCGCTGGCGCAGATCGCGCGCGACGGCGAGCTGGAGTTCCGCATGCTGTCGAGGTCTACGGCGGCGCGCGGCCGGGGCGTCGGTGAGCTGCTGACCCGGGCCGTGATCGAGCGTGCGCACGAACTCGGCCGCACCAGGGTGGTGCTGTGCGTCATCGATCAGAACGCACACGCCATCCGGCTGTACCGAAAGCTCGGCTTCGTCCGGCTGCCCGAGCGCGACTGGCAGCCCGCTCCCGGCGTGCAGCTCATCGCGTTCGGCCTCGACACCGGCCGCTGAGACACGACGGCGCCCCGCCGCATGGTTGCGGCGAGGCGCCCTCGCGCTGCGCGGGGAGCGCGCCCGGCCGGGGTCAGCCGGGTTCGGGCAGGGCCGCACCGCTGATCTCACGGTGCAGCCGCAGGAACTCGAGGTGCCGCTCGTACTGGTCGAGGATGTCGCCGATGAGCTGGTCCTTGCCGTAGCCCATGACGTCGTAGCCCTGGCCGCCTTCGGCGAGGTAGACCTCGAACCGGAAGTAGGTGTCGTCGGTGACCGAGCGCATCGCGAACGACGGCGTCGGCGCCTCCCTCGGCCACACCCGGTAGACGAACGTGTCCTCCGGGTCCATCGGCACGGTCAGGCTGAGGTGCTCGACCTCGGTGGAGTCGACGCCCTCGGTCACCTCGGCCTCCGCGCCCTGCGTGCGCAGCTCCTCGGCGACCTCTTCGAAGGCGGGGCGGCACACCTCGTCGACGAAGGTGCGGGCGGTGCGCTTGCCCGGGTAGTTCATCACCCGGGCGAGCCGTTGCCGCCAGCTTCGACTCACGCCGCGCGGCTCGATCGTCGTCCGCTCCGAGATCGTGGCGGGCAGGCTGGACAGCATCGCGTCGGCGCGGATGCTCTCCTTGCGCAGCGCCTTGTACAGGCCCCACATCACCAGGAACATCACGAACGAGAACGGCAGCCCCATGATGATGGTGGCGTTGGTCAGCGCGTCCACGCCGTCGACCAGCAGCATCGCCAGCGTCAGCAGGCCGGTGGCCGCTGCCCAGAAGATGCGCAGCCACGGCGCGGCGTCGGTCGTCGGGGTGCGCAGGTGCGAGCTGAGGTTCGCCATGACCAGTGCGCCGGAGTCGGCCGACGTGACGTACAGCAGCAGCCCGACGAGCACCACCAGCCCGGCGCTGAAGCCGACGCCGGGGTACTGGTCAAGCAGCGCGAAGAACCCCTCCTCCGGTGCGGCGACGGCGGTCTCGCCGAACTGGGTGTTGCCGCTGCGCACCAGCCGCAGTGCCGCGTTGCCGAACACCGACAGGAACGCCAGCGTGAACAGGAACGGCACGACCAGCGTCGCGGTGACGAACTGCCGGATGGTCCGGCCACGCGAGATGCGGGCGAGGAACATGCCGACGAACGGCGCCCAGGCGATCCACCAGGCCCAGAAGAACAGCGTCCACGAGTTGAGCCACGCGGTCGGCTGGTCGTAGGCCATGGTGTCCAGCGTCATGCCGGGGAAGCGGCTGACGTAGTCGCCGACGTTCATGACGAGGGAGTTGAGCACCTGGATCGGGCTCTCGAAGATCGCCACGTAGACCATGAGCACGATGGCCAGCACGACGTTGAGCTCCGACACCCGCCGGATGCCCTTGTCGACACCGGCGACCGCGGAGATCGTGGCCATCAGCACCGCGATGGCGATCAACGCGATCTGGGTGGGCAGGCCCTGCGGCAGGTCGAACATGAAGTTCAGCCCGTAGGCGAGCTGCACGACGCCGATGCCGAGCGAGACCGCGATGCCGAAGATGGTGCCGAGCATGGCGGCGAGGTCGACGCCGTCACCGATCGGGCCGTGGATGCGCTTGCCGATCAGCGGGTAGAGCGCCGACCGGATCGCCAGCGGCAGCCGGTGCCGGAACGCGAAGTAGGCGAGCCCCATGCCCATCAGCGCGTACATCGCCCAACCGGTGATGCCGTAGTGGAACAACGTCCACACCACGCCCTGCCGCGCCGCCTCGACGGTCTCGGGGGCGCCCTGCGGTGGGTCGAGGTAGTGGGTCACCGGCTCGGCCACCGAGAAGAACACCAGGTCGATGCCGATCCCGGCGGCGAAGAACATCGCGCCCCACGCGAACAGGCTGTAGTCCGGGGTTGAGTGCTGCGGCCCGAGCTTGATCTTGCCGTAGCGGGAGGCCGCGATGAAGATCACGAACAGCAGGAACAGCGTCGCGGCGAGGAAGTAGTACCAGCCGAACCAGGACGAGATCCAGCCGACGCCGGTGCCGATGACGGCCGCCGCGCCCGTCGGGCTGATGATCGCCCAGATCGAGATCGCGAGGATCACCGCGGCCGAGCCGAAGAACACCACGGGCTTCAGCGCGCGGTCCTTGGTCGGCGCCGGGTCGTCCGCCGTGTGCGTCGGCGGTGGGGTATCGCTGGCTGTCATCGAATCACCTCTCCTGTTGGCGGTGGCGGTAGTAGTCCACAGTGGATGGAGGTAGCGGGGTGTCTCCCTTGATCAGGTCGGCGGCTTTTTCGGCGAGCATCATGACGGGGGCGTAGATGTTGCCGTTGGTGAGGTAGGGCATGGCGGACGAGTCGACGACGCGGAGTCCTTGGGTGCCGTGCACCCGCATGGTGTCGGGGTCGACGACGGACATGTCGTCGACGCCCATCTTGGCGGTGCAGGAGGGGTGGTAGGCGGTCTCGGCGTCTTTCG
>WHUB01000085.1:0-587 GCA_009377395.1 Actinophytocola sp.
ACAGCGCGATGTCAGCGGCATGGGTCACGATTTCGGCGCTGGGCTGGAAGGATCCGCTGTTGCCGGCCAGCACACCGACGCCGAGAAACAACAGCGGTAGCGACAGCACCGTGCGCTGCGCCAGTACGGACAGCAGCACGGCCACCAGCAGGGTTGCGCCGAAGATAACCGTCAACGCCATGCCGCGCCACTTTCGCCGGTTGCCGGAGCACGCACCAGATCCATCACGGCGTAGGCGTACCCGGTGAGGCGGCTCGGCTACCCGGTCACGTCGACATCAAGGAGAGGATCGCACTATAGTCAGATCGGTACCGCTTCGGTGACCCGGTGTTTGCCCGTGTACACATTCATCGAGTTTCCTCGGACGAAGCCGACGAGGGTCATGCCGGCTTCGTCCGCGAGATCCACGGCCAACGACGACGGTGCGGACACGGCGGACAGGGTGGGAATCCCTGCCATGAGCGCTTTCTGGGTGAGTTCGAAGGACGCGCGTCCGCTCACCTGCAACACGCACCCGGTGAGCGGTAACCGTCCGGCCTTCAACGCCCAGCCGATCACCTTGTCCACCGCGTTGTGCCGTCCCACGT
>WHUB01000085.1:597-16491 GCA_009377395.1 Actinophytocola sp.
CAGCCCGCCGGTGCGATCGAAGACGCGCTGCTCGGCGCGCAGCAGGTCGGGGAGTGTGGCGATCAGCGAGGAGGGCATGGTGGTGGTGTCATCGGAGACCGGCCACCGGGTGGCCGTGCGCACCGCGTCGAGACTCGCCTTACCGCAGATCCCGCAGGAGCTGGTGGTGTAGAAGGCTCGTTCCAGCGAAGGGTCCGGCGGCGCCACCCCGTCGGACAGCGTCACGTCCACGATGTTGTAGTGGGCGTCGGGACGGGTCCCGGTGCAGTATCGTTGCGCCGCGATCTCCGACGCCGCCGCGACGACGCCCTCCGTGACGAGGAAACCCGCCGCCAGGTCGAAGTCGTGGCCGGGGGTGCGCATGGTGACCGTCAGCGGCCGCCCACCAACCCGGATTTCGAGCGGTTCCTCGACGACCAGCGTATCCGGCCGGTCGCTCGGTGCTCCCGCGCGCAGCCGCGTGATGGTGCGGCGGTCGGTGATGCGGCCCATGTCATCAGCTCCTGTCACACCGTGGCGTCATCGCGCCCGTACGTGCCTGCGGTCGTCGGGAAGGCGTCGCGTCACCGCACGCTTGTCGAGGAGTCCGAGCAGCGGGACGGCGACGCGACGGGTCGTGCCGAGGGCCTGCCGCGCCTCGCTCACGGTGAACGGCTGCGGCAGGTCGCGGAGCGCGGTCGCCGCCTGCTGGATGCTCGTGGGCAGCAGCACCACGCTGTCGGCGATCCGTACCAGCGCGCCCGCGCGTTCGGCCGCGGCCAGCTCCCGTGGTCCGAGTCCCAGCTCGGCCAGTCGCTCCCGCGCCGGTGCGTCGAACGGGCTCGCCGTGAGCTCGGCCCTGACCTGGTCGACGGCTCGCACGACCGGCGCCGGGAGTGTCACATCGTTGCCGTGGACTACCCGGCCCGCTCGGATGGTCAGCGGCGGCGCCAGCAGCGCGTGGACGAGGGAGCGCTCCGGCAGGCGCAGCGCTCGCCGGACCACGTCGACGGGCGGTCCTGGTTCGAGGGGATGCTGCCGCTGCCAGGCGGCGACGAGCCGAGGCAGCTTCGCGCGCAACGTCGCCAACAGCCGCTCGTCGACCAGCCAGTCCTCGCGAACCGGACTGATCGTGGTGGTCACGCCCATCCGTTGCAGGTCGTGTCGCCGGACGATGCCGCGACGCCGCAGCTCAGAGCGCTCGTCGGCATGCCCGTCGAGGTCGTCCAGGATCTTCGCCCGTGCCGTCGCCGCGCCGCGCCGCCGCAGCACGGGCGGGGCCACGTCGAGCACGGTCATGCCGCCGCTGACGTGATGCGCTCCCGGGTTGCGGAGCAGGCCCCGGTCACCGATTCGCAGCGGCAAGGAGCGCGCGAGTGTCAGCCGCGCGGTGTCGGACCCCAGCGGGCGCACGCGCGCGGACACCGCTGCCGATCCCAGGTGCAGCATCACGTGTCTCGGCAATGACGCCACCGGATCGCCGTGCACTCGCACGTCGATGACGTCGCTCGGGTAATGGCTGTGCGGCGTGAGCAACGCGTCGCCGCGGCGCAGCTCGTGCCGCTCGACGCCGCGCAGGTTCACCGCGACGCGCGCGACGGCCGCCGCCTCGGACACCGGGCGTCCCAACGACTGCATGCCCCGGATCCGTGCGGTGCGCCCGAGCGACGGGACCTCGAGCTCGTCCCCGACGCACAGTCGCCCCGTGGTGAGCGTGCCGGTCACGACGGTGCCGCTGCCCCGGATGGTGAACGCCCGGTCGATCCAGAGCCGCACCGGCGCGTCGACGTCCGGGCCGGGAAGCCGGGCGAGCAGCCGGTCGAGTGCGGCACGCAGCTCGGCCATGCCGGTTCCGGTCGCCGCGCTCACCGCGACGGCGTCCACCTCGCCGAGCGAGGTGCGGCCGATCTCGGCGAGCGCCTGCTGCTTCGCGGGTTCCGGGTCGGCGAGGTCGCTGCGCGCGATCGCGCACAGCCCGTGGCGAACGTCGAGGGCGTGCAGCGCCGCCAGGTGCTCGGCCGACTGGGGCATCCAGCCCTCGTCCGCCGCGACGACGAACAGCACGGCGGGCACCGAGCCCACCCCGGCGAGCATGTTCGGGACGAACCGTTCGTGCCCCGGCACGTCGACGAACGCCACCGTCGCGTCTGGCCGCAGCTCCGTCCAGGCGAAGCCGAGGTCGATCGTCAGCCCGCGCCGCCGCTCTTCCGCCCAGCGGTCCGGCTCCATGCCGGTCAGCGCACGGACGAGCGTCGACTTCCCGTGGTCGACATGGCCTGCGGTCGCGACGACGTACATGTCAGTGGGAGGCGACGGGGGTGAGGCCGAGTGGGCGCCCGGCGAGGCCGCGGCCGTGCGCGGCGAGCCTGTCGGCGATGCCCAGGAGTTCCTTGGCCGCTGGCGCGTTTGGATCGGCGAGCACGAGCGGCTCACCGGCGTCACCTCCCTCACGCAGCCGGACGTCCAGCGGCACCTGCCCGAGCAGCGGGACCGGCGCCCCCACCGCCCTGGTCAGCGCGTCGGCGACGAACTGGCCGCCACCCGAGCCGAAGACGTCCACCTGCTGCCCGCAGTGCGGGCACGGCAGCCACGACATGTTCTCGACCACCCCGATGATCCGCTGCTGCGTCTGCACCGCGATCGAGCCCGCTCGCTCGGCCACCTCGGCGGCGGCCTGCTGTGGGGTCGTCACGACCAGGATCTCGGCGGGTGGCACCAGATGCGCGAGCGAGATGGCGATGTCGCCCGTTCCCGGCGGCAGGTCCATGAACAACACGTCGAGGTCGCCCCAGTACACATCGGACAGAAACTGTTCGAGGGCGCGGTGCAGCATCGGGCCGCGCCAGACGACCGGGGTGTTGCCCGCGGTGAACATCCCGATCGAGATGACCCTGATGTCCCGCGCCGACGGCGGCATGATCATCTGCTCCACCTGGGTCGGCGTGCCGGTCACGCCCAGCATGCGGGGGATCGAATGGCCGTAGATGTCGGCGTCGACGATGCCGACCTTCCGTCCGGTCGCCGCCATCGCCACCGCCAGGTTCACGGTCACCGACGACTTCCCGACGCCGCCCTTGCCGCTGGCGACCGCGTAGACGCGGGTGAGGGATTCCGGCTTGGCGAACGGGATCTCGCGCGCGCCGGGGTCGCCCTTCAGCCTGCGTTGCAGCTCCTGGCGCTGTTCGTCGCTCATCACGCCGAACTCGACGTAGACCCGCGAGACGCCGGGCAGCGCCGAGACGGCGTTCGTCACGTCACGTTTGATGGTCTCGTGCAGCGGACATCCCCGGATGGTCAGCAGCACCTGCACCCGGACGGCCCCGTTCCGTGCGACGTCGACGGTCTTGACCATGTCGAGCTCGGTGATCGGCCGGTGGATTTCCGGATCCTGGACCGTGGCCAGCGCCTCGGTCACCTGCTCGACGGTTGGTGCTGCGGCCATAGGTCCACCTGCTACTGGATACTGAAGATGATCGCCGCGCGCAGCGCGAGCACGCCCAACAGCACCAGGACGGGCATCGCCACCGAGGTCATGACCGACGTCCGCTCCGCCGCCGCCACCGCCGTCCCGCCCGATCCGGACTGCCGGTGCGCCGCCGCCGGCTCACCGCGCACGGTCAGTCCTGAGGTGAGCAGGCCGGCGATGCCCGGCACCAGCCCGGCGAACGCCACCAGCCAGAGCAGCAACCAGGGGAAGCCGAAGACGATGCCGAGCGTGCCATCGGGGATCAGGGTAACGACGAAGATCACGATCAGGGCGAGTTCGAGCACCGCGTAGAGCCGCTCGGAGCGGACGAGCGTGCCCTCACTGGCTCTCGCCGCTGGGCGGGCGCGCTGCAGGAGCACCAGCATCGCGGCGGAACCGGAGAGCCCGGAGGCGAGGAAGAGCCCGCCGAGCGCCCAGGTGTCACTCCACACCGGCTGGTTCGAGACCGCGAGCAGCACGCCGGTGTAGCCCGCGATGAACAGCCCGAGGATGGCGCCCACAGTGATGAACACCCTGCCGAACACCCCGTCGAGCCCCCTGCCGCCCGGCCTGCCGAGCTTCCCGTCGCGGACGAGAGACTCGAGGAACGACACCGTGGCGAAGACGCCGAACAACAGCAGCGCCCATACCCCGACCGACATCGGCGACCAGTACTTGAAGTTCAGCCCCGGCTCACCGGGCGTCGTGTTCCACATCATGTGCCAGAACCGCAGCGGCTTGCCGAGGTCGAGGGTGAGCAGGATCGGAGCGGGGAGCAGCGCCACGAACGCGACGTAGTAGCCGAGCCGGGCCGCCGGTTCGTCCGCCCGGTCACCGCGCAGTCGGAACAGCGTGGCGATGAGGTAGGAGCCGCCTGAGATACCGGCGACGAAGAAGTAGAACAGGATGTACCAGGTCCAGTGGGGAGGGGCGACGAAGTGTTGTGCCTGCGCGAGCGTCATGGCTGATCGCCCTCCTCCGCCGCGGGCTCCCGGCGCCTGCGCAGCGCGATCAGCCCGCCGAACACACCGAGCACCGCGGTGCCCAGCGTGGCCAGGTAGCCGCCGGCGTTGTTGCGTCTCGGCAGTACCGCGTTCTGCTCGTTCGGCAGGTTATACGCCTCCGGCTTGTCCATGAGCAGGAAGAACGCGTTGAGCCCACCATAGATCGAGGAGTCGTCACCGTACAGCCGCGCCTCGGTGACACCCTGCTCCTGCAGGTCGGTGACGCGCTGCTGGGCCGCCTGTCGCAGCTCGTCGACCGGTCCGAACTGGATCGAGTCCGTCGGACACGCCTTGGCGCAGGCCGGTTCCATGTTGCCCTGCATCCGGTCGTAGCAGAGCGTGCACTTCTGCGCGACGCCCTTCTGCTCGTCCTGCGAGATGACGTCGTAGGGGCAGGCCGCGATGCAGTTGCGGCAACCGTTGCACACGTCGGGCTGGATGTAGACGCTGTCGAACTCGGTGCGGATGATCGCCCCGGTGGGGCAGACCTCCATGCAGCTCGCCTCTTTGCAGTGCTTGCAGACGTCCGACATCATCAGCCAAGCCTTGCCCTGGCCGGTGCCCATCGTCTGGTCCGGCACGTTGTCGATGAACTGCACGTGCCGCCAGTTCTGGGCGTCGAGACCCCCGGTGTTGTCGAAGCCGTCGCCGAAGGCCGGTTCGTGGCCCGGCAGCTGGTTCCATTCCTTGCACGCCACCTCGCACGCCTTGCAGCCGATGCACACGCTGGTGTCGGTGAAGAATCCGTAGGCCCGTCCCGGGGTGATCTCCGCCATCGCTACAGTCCCATCAGGTTGGGAGTGATCTTGGATAACCCGCGCTCGGCCGCGTCGAGGTCGAACGGCAGCGCGGCCAGCTCGTCGACCTCGGGCAACGCCCGAGGATCACGGCCGAGATCGACGTCGATCAGGTACCGCTGGCAGCTCGTGCAGCCTTCGACCCTGATGTGCGGGAACTTGACGTCGCCGGATTGGCCGTTGCCGCCACGGCCGATCTGCGGCCCCTCGCGCTGTTCGGTGTAGATGGTGCGTCGGCCGCCCTCGGTCTCGCCGCAGCCGGCGCACGTGCTGCTGGAGAAGTTCCAGCTGTGCCCGCACCGTGCGCAGCACAGCTTGCGGATCGCGCTCACCAGGTTGTCGCCGGTGTCGGCGCGGAAACTGAGCTGCGGCAGCCCGCCGCAGCGCGGACAGTACCGCCCACCTCGTGGCGAGGGATCGTTCGAGCACGCGGCAGTGGCGTCGACGCACTCGAGCGGCCCGCGCAGCGTCGCCCGGGCCAGATACCGCTCCACCGGAACGAGGTCTTCGCCCGCGAGCCACGCGGCCAGCATCGCCTCGGCCGTGTCCAGGTCGCTCGCCGGGCTCGGGAACAGGCTCTCGACGAGCGGCTGCGGACCGGATTCCGCCGTGACCGCGACGACCCTGGGGAGCACGCGTTCGGCCGCCCAGCGAGCGAGTCTATCCGGCGGCACGGTGTCCGCCGACCGTGCGGCTGTCCATGCCTCCTCCCACACCTCCACCACGGCGAGATAGAGGGTGAGCATGTCCGCGGCGAAGCCGTGGCGGTCGCGCAGGGTCTCCGCCCGTCGGCGGGATGCCGCCCACGGGCTGGTGTCGACGCGAGGTGTGCCCATCAGATCTTCTCGAGGTTGACGAGGAACGCCTTGAACTCCGGGGTCCGCGCGCTGGCGTCGCCGACGAACGGAGTCAGCGCGTTGGCGAGCCAGTGCTGTCCGGTGCTGATGCCGACGAAGCCCCAGTGAATGGGAATGCCGATCTGGTAGACCCGTTTGCCGTCCACCTGCAGCGGCCCGAGCCGCTTGGTCACTACGGCGCGGACTTCGAGCTTGCCCCGCTTCGACGCGACGCGCACCCGGTCGCCGGTCGCGATGCCCTTCTCCTTGGCGAGCTCGGCAGGCACCTCGACGAAGGCCTCCGGCTGGAGCTGCACCAGCTTCTCGACGTGCTGGGTGATGTAGTGCTCGTGCTCGGTGAGCCGGTAGGACGTCGCCACGTACGGAAAGTCCGCCACGGTGCCGAACCGGTTGGGCCGACCGGCCTGCTTGTCGTACAGGTAGGCAGCCGGCGTCGTCGACACCTCCGGATGCAGCGGGTTCTCCACCGGCGACTCGATCGGCTCGTAGTGCTCGGGGAACGGCCCGTCGGCCACGGAGTTGCTGAACAGCCGTCCGGTGCCCTCGCCGGTCATGATGAACGGCAGCGGGGCGTTGGGACCGGGCGGGGTGTCCGGCGAGTAGTCCGGCACATCGCCCACCCAGAGGCCCTTGTCGGCGTCCCATCTGATCCCCGGGCGCTGCGGGTCCCACGGCCTGCCCTGCGGGTCGGCCGATGCCCGGTTGTAGAGCACCCGCCGGTTCAGCGGCCAGCTCCACGCCCAGTTGTGGTAGAACCCCATGCCGGTCGGGTCGTTCTCGGCCGGGTTCTGGATTCCCTCCCGACGCTTGGTGAGGTTGCCGCTCTCCGGGTAGTGCCCGGTGTAGATCCAGTCGCCCGCGGTCGTGGTGCCGTCGGCTTTGAGGTCGGCGAAACTCGCCAGCCGCTTGCCGCTGGTCAGGTCGCTGCCGTTGACCTCCTTGGCGAGCTCGTCCAAGGTCGGCTTGCGCGGGTCCCGGTAGGGGAAGGTCAGCTCGAAGACCGGGTCCGGGTACTTCCCGCCCTGCTGCCGGTAGAGGTCCTTCACGCGCAGGAAGAGCTCGGCCAGGATCCAGTGGTCGTGCCGGGACTCGTGTTCCGGCGGCAGCACCGGATCCTTCCATTGCACCCAGCGGCCGCTGTTGGTGAACGACCCGTCCTTCTCGATCCAGTGGGTCGCGGGCAGCATGAACACCTCGGTGTTCACTGTGGCCGGATCCATGTCAGGCGCGTGCCAGAACTCCGAACTGGTGGTGGCGAAGGCGTCCATGACGCACAGCCATTTGAGATTCGACAACGCCTTCAGCACCTGGTTGGAGTCGGGCCCGATGCTCGTGGCCGTCATGCCGGAGAGCATGAGTCCTTCCATCCTGCCCCGCAGCGCCTGGTCGTAGATCGAGATCCAGGAGGCGTTCTCGGCGGGTTTGGGAATGTGGTCGAAGGCGAACTCGCTGGCCTTCGTCGCCGCATCGCCGTACCACGTCTTGAGCAGGCTCACCATGAAGTTGCGGTAGCTCGCGCCGAAGAAGTTCTCCGCGAGCCCGTGCAACTTCGTGCTCGCGCTCTTCTCGACGTAGTCGTCGAGATTCTTCTGGCCCGGCGCGGGAATCTTGAGATAACCGGGCAGGATCTCCCAGGAGATCGCGTGGTCGGTGTTGCCCTGGATGTTGGCATGGCCGCGCTCGGCGTTCATGCCGCCGCCGGGACGCCCCACGTTGCCCAGCAGCAGCTGCAGTATCGCTCCGGAGCGGATGAGCTGCACGCCGGTGGTGTGGTGAGTCAGGCCGACGGCGTAGACGATCGTCATCACTTTCTCCGGCCGGCCCATCTCACCGACCAGCTTAGCCACCTCGAGGAACTGGTCCTGCGGGATGCCGCTGATGCGCGCGACCATCTCCGGCGTGTACCGGCTGTAGTGCTCGCGCAGCAGGTTGAGCACCGAGCGGGGGTGCTCGATGTCGATCTTGGCGTGGCCGCTGCCGTCCGTTTCGTACGTCCACGCGTCGGTGTTGTAGAGCCCGGTGTCCTCGTCGAACGCGTTGAAGATTCCGTCCGAGAACTCGTAGTTGTCGGCAACGACGAAGCCCGCGTTCGTTGCGTACTCGACGTACTCCTTGTGGTAGAGCTCGTTCTCCAGGACGTAGTTGATCAGTCCACCGAAGTAGGCGACGTCGGTTCCGGTGCGGATCCGCAGGTGGATGTCGGCGACGGCGGAGGTCCGGGTGAAGCGTGGATCGGTGTGGATCAGCTTCGCGCCGCGGTCGAGCTTGGCCCGCATGAGCCAGCGGAAGCCCACCGGGTGCGCCTCAGCCGGGTTCGCACCATTGACCAAGATCAGGTCAGCATGCCTGATGTCGCGCCAGTGGTTGGTCATGGCCCCTCGGCCAAACGTGGCGGCCAAACTGACCACCGTGGGGCCGTGTCAAACCCGGGCTTGTTGCTCCAGATGCACCAGCCCCAGGCTGCGCATCAGCTTGGTGGCGAAGTAGCCTTCTTCGGAACTGAACGCCGCCCCGCCCGCGAAGGCGATGCCTTCACACCGATTCACGGTGTTGCCATCGGAATCCGTGGCGACGAAGGTGCGATCGCGCGATTCCTTGATGTTGCGAGCCAGCTTGTCAAGGGTGAAATCCCAGGAGACTTGCTTCCATTCTGTCGCGCCCGGCGCGCGGTACATCGGGCTCGGCACGCGCCGCCGGGAGATGCCAAGCTCCAGCGAGGTGGCACCCTTCGGACACAGCGTCCCCTCGTTTACGGGACTGTCCGGATCACCCTCGATCTGGAGCAGCTCGACGTGCCCGTCGTGGCCCTTCTTCGTGTAGGCGAGAAGCGAGCACCCCACCGCGCAGTAAGGACACACCGAGTGGGAAACGGTGGCGCCGTCGATGCGGAGGTCTTGCTTCACTTCCGTGGCTTCGGCGATGTCGAAACCCAGCGCCGAAACGCCGACCGCACCTGTGCCCGCCGCGCTGTACCCGAAAAACTGACGTCGTGTGAGTTCCACAGCCGACCCGCCCTTCCTCGGCAGCCGACCGGTGTAGCTCTTCGTCACCCGATGCCGGCGCCGAAACCGCTAACCTCCTATTTTCGAACTTTCGCCGGTGAACGTCAATACTCAGTTTGATTGCCCGGATTCCTGCCCGCGAAGTGGTTTCAGCCTTGGGCGAGCAGCAGATCTCGGCGCCCATCAGGGTCATCCGGATTGCGAAGAATATCCAATAGCCGTGGGTCGGGCGGAACCAGCAGGCCCCGAATTCCTCGTTCGGCGGCGTCCGTCCGCGCGGCTCGCCATGCGGACCTGCCTTGCGGGAACGACGTCGACACCCAGCGTTCCTGCTCGGAAGTTGTGTCCTGAAAGGACTCAGGTTGGCCGGGAAGCTGTTGAAAGATTGGGGTATCGGGTGCGATGTCTGCGAAATCCTGCCGATGATCGGCCTCGGTGATGAGGGCGAGGCGGCCTCGGCTCAGCCGCGTGATCGTGGCGAGCATGCGAGCCAGCCCCTCGCGTGAATCGGCGGAGTCGGGAACCGCCACCACGAGCAGGGATCGGACGGTGACCACCGACAGCGCCGCCGCCAGCGCCACGACGTCCCACTTCGATTCCGGGTCTGGGTCGAGCCACAGGGCGTCCGCGCCCGCGGCGTCGAAGGCGGAGGCGTCGGCGATCCAGTCTCCGGTCCGCTCGGGCGGGTGGGCGAGACGTACGCCCACCTTCACGGCGCGCCAGTCAGCTTCGGACTCGGGTGGCGTGTCGGCGTCCGGCATGGTCTCAGCCTACGCGGGCTGACCAGCCCAGCGACGTCTGTTCGACGAGCCATCCGTCGCGCCCGGCGTCGTGGCTGGGTCAGTCGTAGGTGAGTTCGGTGGTGATGCCCGAGGATTTGGAGAAGCTCTACTACACCCTTGACCGAGCGGTGGATGTCACCATCCGCCCGGCCCGTAGGAGTAGTGCGCGTGTCCGAGGGGGAGTTGCGGGTCTGTCGGTGTTCACCCGACACTCCCTCAAAGAGCGCCAGTGGCCGAGTTTTCGAAGAGCGCCGACACCGAAGTAGCAAACCAGCCCGGAGCCGGTGTCGCGCTGATGCGCGAGGACGATGGTTCGGCTGGATGATGGCCTCGCCGGGGCCACGGCAGTTGGGGCACGAACCCATCGCGGTTGCGCGAATCACCGCCACGTTGTGCACTGGCTTGTGATGCTGGCGAACGGGACGTACACCGCTGGTGTGATTGGGCAGCCAACACCAGGCAGGTGCTCCAGGAAGGGTAGGACGCCCGGTCGGCGGTGTTTGCCCGTAATCTCTCCGGGAGGTAGCGATGACTAGCCAGGAGACCACTTTCGTCCGGGTCCTGGGACGCTGGGACGTGCTGGCGGTCGCGTTCGGCGCGATGATCGGGTTTGGCTGGGTCGTGCTGACCGGCGAGTTCCTGGATGGAGCGGGCACGCTCGGGGCCGCATTGGCCTTTGTCATCGGCGGCGTCATCATGGTCCTGGTAGGGCTGACCTACGCCGAGCTCGCCTCAGCGATGCCCGCGGCGGGCGGCGAGCACAACTACCTGCTCCGCGGTATGGGGTCCCGGGCAGCGTTCGTGACGTCGTGGGCCCTGGTGCTCGGCTATGTCTCGGTCGTGGCGTTCGAAGCGGTGGCGCTGCCGTCCGCTTTGCAGTTTCTCGTCCCGCAGTTAGAGACGGGGCGGTTGTGGTCGGTCGCCGGGTCGGACGTCTTCGCGGTGTGGGTCGCCGTCGGTCTCGGTGGCGCCGTCGTGATGACCGCGCTCAACTACCTCGGGGTGCGGCCGGCGGCGGTGTTCCAGTCCGTCATCGTGATTTTCCTTCTTGCGGTCGGTGCCGTGCTGTTGCTCGGCTCGTTCGTCGGCGGGGACACCGGCAACATGGAGCCGGTCTTCGGGTCCGGCCTGGCGGGGATGGTCGGCGTGTTGGTGGCAGTACCGTTCCTGTTTGTCGGGTTCGACGTCATCCCGCAGTCGGCCGAGGAGATCAACCTCCCGTCCCGCCTGATCGGGAAGCTGCTCGTCGTGTCCGTGATGCTGGCGGCCGCCTGGTACGTGCTCATCATGGTGACGGTCGGTTCGTCGATGCCGGCGGCTGAGCTTGCCGAATCCGACCTCGCCGCCGCGGATGGTATGGCCGCGCTGTGGAACAGCCAGGCTATGGGCAACATCCTGGGCCTCGGCGGTGTGGCTGGCATCCTGACCAGCTGGAATGCCTTCCTTATCGGCGCAAGCAGGCTCGTCTTCGCCATGGCCCGGTCGGGCATGCTGCCCGCCTGGTTCTCCAAGGTGCACCCGCAGTACCGAACGCCGAGCAACGCGATCCTGTTCATCGGCGCGCTGTCGGTGATCTCACCGTTCTTCGGAGAGGAAGCGCTGGTGTGGCTGGTCGACTCCGGCGGCCTGGCGATCATCATCGCCTACATCTTGGTGGCGACAACCTTCCTCGTGCTCCGGCGGCGCGAGCCCGAGATGGAGCGTCCCTTCCGGCTGGTCGCGGGACCGGTCATCGGCGCACTCGCCGTGGTGCTGAGTATCGGCCTCGCGGTGCTGTTCCTGCCAGGGATGCCCAGCGCGCTCGTCCTGGCTGAGTGGATCATCCTGGCGTTCTGGGTAGGGCTCGGCCTGGTGTTCTTTGTGCGACTGCCCGGTGTCGGCCCGGGAGCGGACGCCGAACAGCGACTCCTCGACACGCTGCGGCGTCGCTGATCAGGTGGTGACGACGACGGGCCCTGGCGTGAAGATCCCGCCGGGATCGTAGCGATGTTTGGCGGTGCGAAACGACTGCCACCGGTCGCCGTACTGACGGCGCCAGTCGTCGGTGGTGAAGGTCATGGATCCGATGGGGTAGCGGACGCCGCCGTGCCGGTCGCGGGGCGTTCCTGGGCCCGCCGAGGCGGTGCGGCTACAGTTCTTCGACCCGTAGCAGGAAACCTCGCCTGTCGAGGAATTCCGAGAGCCAATCTCTATGCTGCTCGCAGGCCAACCAGGTCTTCTCCCGCTCAGGTGTATGGACCTTTGGGTTGTTCCAGACCACCGCATACGACGCCGGCTGCTGACAGCCCCTCGCCGAACAGATCAGCTGATCGGTCGGCACGTCAGCAGCGAAAAGGACTGGCGGGTCCTGCATGTACCCATGGTGCCAGTTCGCGCCCGGTTGATCGGCTTCGTTCGCGGGCCGACAACCTCGTCGACCGCGGAAGATCAACTCGGTTTGCTATTCGATCTCGGCTACTTGATCGTCTGGTCGTCGATATTGGCGGTCGGCACGGGGGCGGCACGGGGGTCGTGAGCGCCCGTAACACCGACGGTCGCAGTGCAGGTAGGGACGAGTTACCTGTACTGCGCCCGTCAGCGACCGCATACTACTCGGCATACTGGTTGACTTGACCAAGGTCGAGGTTCTGGACGAGCCATCAGGAGGCGGGGAGATGACCGCTGATATCAGTTGTGATCCGTGGGCCACGCTTGACGAACTGCTGGGCGTCGAATAACCGGGAGGCTGTCCCGAGTTCCGTGGAACTTCGGTGGCGGCCCGGGTGTGATCGCGGCAGATGGCGATCATGCTCTCGATGGCGTTGGTGCTGCGTGCTGCGCAGCTTCTGCGGTAGAGGGTCTTGAACATTTCTGATCTTGTGTAGTTGGCAGCGAGCGAGCACCGGCTGGTCCAACACGTCGACCACTGCGCGGCGCAGCGCCTTCGACCCGTCGAGCACGGCCAGGATGGGCTTGGTGACGTCCAGGCCGCGCTCGCGCAGGTCGACGCACAACTTGGTGACCAGGGTGGCGTTCTCGGTGGAACCCTCCACCAGCGACAACGGGTGCTTGACGCCCTCGATGTCGGTGCCGAGCGCGACGATGCAGGTGTGCTCGCCGAAGTGCACCCCGTCGATCATCAGCGCGACCAGGTCCAGGCCGGAGGTCCGCAGCTCGGCCAGCGCGGCCTCCGTCGTTTTGACGAACCGGCGCGACACCGCCGACTTCGACGTGGATCCTGTCAGTGAGTATTGTTCGAGCCAACCACGCGCGTGCCAGCGCGGACCGGCGCGCACATGGCGGTCAGCGTTGGCGGTGCGCCAGGTCCTCGCGCACATGGCGCCGCTGCAGCGTCGCAAGCTGGACCGCGTGGCGTCCGTCCATGGTGAGCCGTTCGACCGCGTGCCTGGCCGCCAGCCTCGCCAGCTGCGAGGCGTGCCGCACCTCCAGCCACGTGTGTTCGGCCGCATGCCGCGTGCCCATCCTCACCTTGCGACCCGTCGCGGCCGCCATCGCCTTCTCGTGCTCTGCCGCGTGTCGGTCGGCTAGCTCCGCATGCTCGGTCTCGTGCCGCTGATAGAGCGCTTCTTGCTGAGTGAGATGCTCTCGGGAGACCCGGGCGTGGTCATCGACGTGCCGATGCTCGATGCGGGCGTGAACGGCCGCGTGGCGTTTGCCGACCGGGCTCGCGACGCTGTTATGCGGGCTCATCCTGACCTCCTTCGGTTTTGCCACCGGATAGCTCCCACGCTACTCGGCGGGCAGCGTGTTCGTGGCCGACCTCACGGCAAGCCCGTGATGGCCCGTAGCAGAGTCGTCTTGCCGGCTCCGTTGGCGCCGAGCAGCGCCACGATCTGCGTTGAGCCGATTGTCGATCGCGTTCATTGTCGTGCGTGCCTCTCGCGAGATGCTGGCTTCGACGCAGCACTGCGTGCGCGCATGGTGCGTGACATCGAGCGGGAGCAGGGGTCGCAACGTGGCGCGATCGCCCGAGTGGCCAAGCACTTGGGTGTGCATCCGGAGGCGCTGCGCAGCTGGGTGCGGGCCGACCTGATCCGGCCCGGTCATGTCGTCACCGAGCGTTCCAGGCCGGGCGGGGTGCTGGAGCGCGGTGCCATCGCCGAAGCGACCGTCGACCTGACGCGGCTCGCGGATCTGCATCCCATCGGCGTGCACGGACACATCGTGCGCGACGACGGCTTCAGTGCGACCGACGCCGACCTTCGCGCGCTCGCCCGCGCGCATGATCTGGTGCTGGTGACCATCGCTGATCTCATCGCCCATCGCCCATCGCCCATCGCCCATCGCCGACGGCGCTCGGCGACGGTGCCGCGAGCAGCGAGCATCGCGTGACAGCGGAGCCGGGGAGCGGGCGCATAGTTGAGACATGGGTCTGTCCCGGGTGTGGATTCGGCGGGCATCGGGGAGTGCGACGGTCACTGACGTGCCCCGGTTGTGGCCGTTGGCGGGCGTCGCAGGCGTCGTCATCGTGCTGGGGGCCGTCGGAGCGGTGCCGGTGTGGTCCGGCATGCCGCACCTGGCCGGGCTGCCGCCCCTCGACGTGTACTCCGACCTGCGGGTGCTGCTCATCGGCGCCGAGTCATGGGCGGGCTTCTCGTTCCTGTTGACCGTGGTGGTCACCGCCAGGGTCATCGTGCTGGCGTTGTTGCTCGGTGGCCTCGACAGGCATCGGATCGGTTTCGCGGCCGCGTTCTATCTGCTGGCACTGCTGCCGCTGGCCGCGGCCGCGCAGCTGTCGTATCTCGGGTTCACCGTGCTGTACGCGCGCCTGTTCTGGGCGGCGGTCGTGATCGTTGTCGTGCTCGTCGTGCTGCTGGGGGCGACACCCTGGCAGGGGGAGACGCGGCTTCGGGCGGCGTTGCGACGGTCGTGGCGCTGGCCACGAGCCTGGCCGCTGCTCGGCTACGCCGTCGCCATCGCACTCGTCTCGGCGGCCGCCGAGACCTGGCCGGCGGCGACCCTACCGCTGGTTGCCGTCTCGGCGCTGCTGACGGCGGTGACGATCCGGTTGCTGGCACGGCCGCCGCGGCAAGGCGCGATGCCGCGACTCGCCGCGGCACTGACGGCGACCGCGGTCATCGTCGCCGGGACGCTCGCCACGACCCCTGACGCAGACCCAGGAACACCCTCGCCCCGGGCGGGGTCGCTGCTGCTCATGTCGGGCATCAACTCCTCATCAGGCAACGGCGCGGTGTTCGCCGTCGATCCGGCAGCACTCGGGTATCGCTGCGCGCAGGTCTACTACTACTCCTACGCCGGACGGGGTGACGGCGCTCCCGGCGCGGATGCGACCTGTCCGATCCGGACCGGCGCCCCGTTTCGCCCCGTACACACTCATCAGGCACCCGCCGATCTCGCGGCCACCTTCGCCGAGCAGGCTCGCGAGTTGCCCCGCCCGGTGGTGGTGCTGGCGCATTCGAACTCGGCGTGGGTGGCGTGGTTCGGGGTGTCGCGGGCCATGGCGGCCGAGGTGGACGCGCTCGTGCTGCTCGGCGCATTCCCGGAGAGCGCCCACGGCTACCTGGACACCGGGGAACGCGCACCCGGCCGCGTCGCGAGCGATCTGCTGCGACTGCTCGCGCCCGCCGCCGGCCGTTTCGGGTTCCACTTCGATGCCGACGCACCGGTCTTTCGTGAGGTGCTGGGCAGCGCCGACGCGCCGGCCCGAATCATGGCTCGGCCGCTGCCCCCGGATGTCCGGGCGATCAGCATCGTCCCGGCGACCGACGTGCCACTGCTGCCGTCCGGGTGGCGACTGCCCGTCGAGTACAACGCCTGCCCGGTGTGGCATGCCCATCCCCGGCTTCCCGCCACCGGTGCCGTGTGGCGTGAGATCAACCGCTTCCTCGACGGCAAGCCCGAGCCCCAGTGCCAGCCGTTCGCGACCTGGCTCGCCACCGTGAGCAGGCCGTTCGGCGTGCCATGAGCACGACCATCAGTGGTTGCTGATCGCGGGATCGTTCGCCGGAGGGGCCGAGGCCGTCGCGGTCGGCCCACTCCAGCAGCG
>WHUB01000086.1:0-3398 GCA_009377395.1 Actinophytocola sp.
TCCGCAACTTCGGCTTCTGCCCACTCCGGCTGCCACCCGAGCTGGACTTCGCCGCGCTGTTCCACGGCGTCGACGAGCGCGTTCCGGTCGACGCGCTCAAGTTCGGCACCCGCGTGCTCGATCGGTTCCTGCGCAGCTGCTGATGGACGACACCGTGCGGCTGTCCGACGGCACGACGCTGCACGTGGTCCGCGACGGCCCGCCCGACGCCGACGTGACCGTCGTCTTCGCCCACGGCTACGCCCTCGACCACCGCTGCTGGCACTACCTCGCCGCCGACCTGCCCACCGCCGTCGACCACCCGGTGCAGGTCGTCGCCTACGACCAGCGCGGCCACGGCAGGTCATCGGCGGCGACCGCGCGCACCGCGACCGTCGACCAGCTCGGCGACGACCTCGCGGAGCTGATCGGACAGGTCGCCCGCGGCTCGGTGGTGATCGTCGGACACAGCATGGGCGGGCTCACCGCGCTCGCGCTGCGCGAGCGCCACCCACGACTGTTCCAGCCGATCGGCGGCCTGGCACCGAAAGTCGCCGGGCTGGTGCTGCTGGCGACCGGCGCCGGCGAGCGGGCGGCCGAGGTCCGCGCGGCCACCGGCCTCGCCGTCGAGTCGTCGGCATCCCGGATCCCCGCGGTCATCGACAAGCTGATGTGGGACCTGGAGTCACTGCTCGGCTCCGCCCTGATCGACCTGGTCACCGACCGCGCCCACAAGGCGATGGTGACGTCGATGCGCTGGTCGCTGTTCGGCGACGACCCGCGCCAGGACGACGTCCTGCTGACGCTGCGGATGATCCGCCACCACTGGCCGAAGACGATGGCGCTGTTCCGTACAGCGCTCGACGACTACGTGCGGCACGCCCGGCTGTCGCTGCCCCCGGGAACACCGGCGATCGGGGTGGCGGGGGAGCGCGATCGGCTGGTGCCGCCGGAGCAGGTCGCCGCGCTGCTGGACGGCATCGAGGACGCCACGACGTTCGTGCTGCCCGGCACGGGACACCTGCTGCCGCTGGAAGCGCCCGCGCTGGTCCTGCCGCGTGTGACCGCCGTCGTGCACGCGGTGCAGCGCAGGCTGCGCGAGGCTACGTGAACAGCCCCGGCAGCCCGGTCGGTGTCGGTCGGTAGCGTCGGCGCAGCCACACCCTGCGGGTGCCGTCCGCGTAGAGCCGGACGGTCGACAGTTCCCAGCCGGAGAACTCGGCGTGGATGGCGAGCTGGGTCGTGGCCGCGGGCCGGGAGATACCGGGCGGAAGCCGCAACGGCCGGTACTCCCACTTCTCGTCGACCACCGACCCGCCGTCGGTCAGAGAATCCTCCTCGGCCACCGCCTCGGTGCTGTTCACGGTTCGATCACCTGTATTCCTCCACCGTTTGCTGAGGCAACAACCACGGTACCTGTCCGTTGGTCGACCGTAACCTCATTCGGCTGCCGAATCGTGGGGAACCGCGAGATTTCGTCAGGTTGGCCGCCTGCGACGTCGAAGGCCACGACCTGGTTGCGCGCCGTCAGCGTCACCCACGCCAGATGCCGCCTGGCGTCGTAGGCGATGCCGTACGGGCTGCCCGGCACCGGGTAGAGCTGCCGCAGCACCAGCGGATCGAGCGAGAACGCCAGCAGGTTCTCGGCCCGGGTGTCCACCACGAGTATCCGGTTGAAGTCGTCGGCGACGGCATTGGTCGCGCCCTGCCCGGCCCGCAGGCCGAGCCCGATGTCGCCGTCGCCGGTCTGCACCGTGAACAGCGCGCTGCGCAGCCGGTCGAGCACGACCGCGTCGCCACCGCTGGAGACCAGCACCTGATCCGCGCTGCCGAGTTCCCCGCCGATCCGACCGGTCTGCCGCCCGTCGCGGAGCACCGCGACGGACCTGGCCTGCCGCAGTCCGACGAGGGTGGCGCCGTGCTGCTCGGCGACGCTGACCGGGCCACCCGCGACGGACGTCTCGCCGGCGACGCCTTCCGGCGTCAGGTACAGCACGGTGTCCCGGCTCGGCACTGTGGCGGTGAACCGGTCGCCGCTCGGCGTCAGCCGTTCCACCGGAGCCTCGACGCCGACCCGGCGCGGTTGCGCGTGCAGCCGCCGCAGCGGATAGAACAGCACCGCGGCGTCGCCGTCGTCCTCGGCCACCGCCGCCGCGAGCGTCCGGGTGCGTTGGTTGATCGCGACGCTGGTGACGTCGCCGTCGACGTCGAGCACCGTTCCCTTCGGCGCGACGTCCGGCTCCGGTGACCGCGCGGGTGCGGCGGCCTTCGGGTTCTCCACCAGTTGCAGCTCGTCCGCCGGCATCCCGGAGCCGCCGCACGCCGTCGTCGTCAGCAGCACCAGGAGTGCGCCGAGAATCGCGGCACGCCGCATCAGCCGAGCCTGCGTTCCGGGTAGCCGAGCTCGATGGCGCTGACGTCGTCGAGCGCGGCCTTGATCTCGGCGGGCAGCACGATCTCCTCCGAGGCGAGCGAGCCGGTGAGCTGCCCGGTGTCGCGGGCGCCGATCACCGGCGCTGCGACCCCGGGCTGGTCGCGCACCCAGGCCAGCGCCACCGCCAGCGGTGACGCGGCGAGCCCCTCGGCGGCCGTCGTCACCGCCTTCACGATCCGCCCCGCCCGCTCGGTGCGGTGGTGCTCGACATACGGCGCGTAGCGCGACGACGCGCCGCGCGAGTCGGCGGGCGTGCTGTTGCGGTACTTGCCGGTCAGCACACCCCGGCCGAGCGGCGCCCACGGCAGCACTCCGACGCCGTGGTGCGTCGCGGCGGGCACGACCTCCCGCTCGATGCCGCGCTCCAGCAACGAATACTCCGACTGGACGGACACGATGGGGTTCGCGGGGGAAGCGTGCCGCTGCCTGCTCGCCGCCGTGGCGAGCTGCCAGCCGGTGTAGTTCGACACCCCGACGTAGCGGACCTTGCCCGACGTCACGGCGGCATCCAGCGCGGCGAGAGTCTCCTCGATCGGCGCCCGGTCGTCCCAGGCGTGCAGCTGCCACAGGTCGATGTGGTCGACGCCGAGCCTGCGCAGTGAGCCGTCGAGCGCGGCGAGCAGTGCCCCGCGCGAGGCGCCGCCGCCGAACGGGCCGTCGGTGCGGCGCGCGACCGCCTTGGTCGCCAGCACGACGTCCTCGCGCGGCACCAGGTCGCCGAGCAGTGAGCCGAGCACCTTCTCGCTCTCGCCGTCCTGGTAGACGTCGGCGGTGTCGACCAGGGTGCCGCCCGCGTCGACGAAGGCGACGAGCTGGTTGGCCGCCTCCTCGGCGTCGGTGTCCTCACCCCAGGTCATGGTGCCGAGCGCCAGTCGCGAGACCCTCAGCCCCGAGCCCCCAAGCCGTCGCTGCTCCATGGCCGCCGAGATTACCCGTGCCGCGCGCGCCATCGCACGGCACACCCCGGCCACGACGGCTGATCATG
>WHUB01000086.1:3408-16388 GCA_009377395.1 Actinophytocola sp.
GCGGTGCTGCAGATCCCGGCGCGCACGCCGGCGATGACCGCGATGACGGCGGCCACGCTCGACACGCTCTCCGGTGGCCGGTTCCGGCTCGGCCTCGGCGTGTCGGGCCCGCAGGTGTCCGAAGGCTGGCACGGCGTGCGGTTCGACAGGCCGCTCGCCCGCACCCGGGAGTACGTCGACATCGTGCGCGCCGCGCTGCGGCGGGAACGGGTGCGCTACGACGGCGAGCACTTCCAGCTCCCGCTGCCGGACGGTCCCGGCAAGGCGCTGCACCTGACCATCCACCCGGCGCGGGAGCACATCCCGATCTATCTCGCCGCGATCGGGCCGCGCAACCTCGAGCTGACCGGCGAGATTGCCGACGGCTGGCTGCCGGTGTTCTTCGCGCCGGAGCACGCCGCCGAGCAGCTCGGCCGGATCGAGGCCGGGGCGGCGAGAGCGGACAGGACGCTCGCCGACATCGACGTCGCGCCCACGGTTCCGCTGGTCGTCGGGGACGACTGGCGGGGCTGCGCCGACGCGGTGCGCGGTTACGCCGCGCTCTACCTCGGCGGAATGGGCAGCCGGGACCGCAACTTCTACAACCAGCTCGCCTGCCGGATGGGGTTCGAGCAGCAGGCGCGCGAGGTGCAGCGGCACTACCTGGACCGGGACTACACCGGCGCGATGGAGGCGGTGCCGCTCGAGCTGCTCGACGCGACCTCGCTGCTCGGGCCGGTGGACCGGATCGCGGACCGGCTCGCCGCCTACGCCGACTGCGGTGTCGGCACGCTGACCGTCTCACCGCTGGCGACCGACCAGGACGAACGAACGGCCGCGCTGCGCGCGGTCACGGAGGCATACGAAAGGACGGGGATCACCTAGATGGGCTGGCTGGAAGCCGTCGTGCTCGGCATCGTGCAGGGGCTGACCGAGTTCCTGCCGATCTCGTCGAGCGCGCATCTGCGGATCACGGCGGCGTTCGCGGGCTGGGGCGACCCCGGCGCGGCATTCACCGCCGTCATCCAGATCGGCACCGAGCTGGCGGTGATCCTCTACTTCGGCAAGAAGATCGGCCGGATCATCGCGGCGTGGTTCCGCTCGCTGTACCGGGCGGAGTACCGGCACGACCCGGACGCGCGGCTGGGCTGGCTGATCATCGTCGGGTCGCTGCCGATCGTGGCGCTCGGGCTGTTCTTCCAGGAGGAGATCAAGTCGGCGTTCCGCGACCTGCGGCTGACCGCGCTGGTGCTGATCGTGTTCGGCATCCTGCTGGGCGCCGCCGACCACTACGGCCGCAAGTGGCGCGACCTGGACCATCTGAACGTCCCGCACGGTCTCGGCTTCGGCCTCGCGCAGTCGCTGGCGCTGATCCCCGGCGTGTCGCGCTCCGGCGGCACCATCACCGCGGGGCTGGCGCTGGGCTACCGGCGCGCCGACGCCGCCGAGTACGCCTTCCTGCTGGCCGTGCCCGCCGTTTTCGGCTCCGGGATCTACGAGCTCAAGGACATCGGCGAGGGAACGCCAACACCCTGGGGGCCGACGCTGCTCGCGACGGTGATCTCCTTCGCCGTCGGCTATGCCGTGATCGCGTGGCTGATGGCCTACATCCGGCGCCGCAGCTTCCTGCCGTTCGTGATCTATCGGATCGCGCTCGGGACCCTGTTGCTGGTGCTGGTGTTCACCGGGGTGCTCGACCCGCAGGCAGGTCCGGCCGTCTGAGTGTCGGGTTTACGCTGAGGCCCGTGGGAACGGTGATCTTACTGCGGCATGCCCGATCGGTCGCCAACGGCGCGAAGACGCTGGCGGGCCGCACGCCGGGCGTCGAGCTGGACGACACCGGCCGCGCCCAGGCGAACGACGTCGTCGGACGGCTGGCCGCCGTGCCACTGGCCGGGATGGTGCGGTCACCGCTGCTGCGTTGCGAGCAGACGCTGGCGCCGCTGGTGCGCGAAACCGGCGTCGAGCCGGTGGTCGAGCCCGGCCTCGCCGAGGTGGACTATGGCGCGTGGACCGGCAAGGCGCTGAAGTCGCTGGTCGAGGAGCCGCTGTGGCGGGTGATTCAGGCGCATCCGTCGGCGGCGGTGTTCCCCGACGGTGAGGGGCTCGCCGAGGTGCAGGCCCGCGCGGTCGCCGCCGTGCGGAGACACGACCGGCGCATCACCGCCGAGCACGGCGAGCACGCGGTGTGGCTGCTGTGCAGCCACGGCGATGTGATCAAGTCGGTGCTGGCGGACGCACTCGGCATGCACCTGGACGCCTTCCAGCGCATCGTCGTCGAGCCCGGCTCGGTGTCGGTGGTGCGCTACACCGAGCTGCGGCCGATGCTGCTGCGGCTCAACGACACCGGGGGAGACCTCACCGAGGTCGTCCCGAAACCGGGCGACTCCGGCGCCGACACCAACCCGGTGGGCGGCACCACCGGCGGCTGACGCCGGTGGTGCCCAGCGAACTCAGACCAGGCCGAGCTTGCGCACTGCCTCGCGCTCGTCCGCCAGCTCCTGCACCGAGGCGTCGATCTTGCCCCGGGAGAAGTCGTTGATCTCCAGCCCCTGCACGATCTCGTAGGAACCACCCGAGCAGGTGACCGGGAACGACGAGATCAGGCCCTCCGGCACGCCGTAGGAACCGTCGGACGGGATCGCCATCGACGTCCAGTCGCCGGCCGGGGTGCCGTTGACCCAGTTGTAGACGTGGTCGATCGCGGCGGACGCGGCGGACGCGGCCGAGGAGGCGCCGCGCGCCTCGATGATCTCCGCGCCGCGCTTGGCGACCCGGGGGATGAACTCGTTCTCCAGCCAGCTCTGGTCGTTGACGGCCTCGGCGGCGCTGCGGCCGTTGACCTCGGCGTTGAAGATGTCCGGGTACTGCGTGGCCGAGTGGTTGCCCCAGATCGTCAGCTTCCTGATGTCGGCCACCGAGACGCCCAGCTTGCCGGCGAGCTGCGCCAGCGCCCGGTTGTGGTCCAGCCGGGTCATCGCGGTGAACCGCTCCTTGGGCACGTCGGGCGCGTGGGCCTGGGCAATCAGCGCGTTGGTGTTGGCCGGGTTCCCGACGACGAGCACCTTGATGTCGTCCGCGCCACCGGCGTTGATCGCCTCGCCCTGCGGCTTGAAGATGCCACCGTTCGCTTCGAGCAGGTCACCGCGCTCCATGCCCTTCGTCCTCGGCCGCGCACCGACCAGCAGGGCCACGTTCGCACCCTCGAACGCCTGCTTGGCATCGTCGAAGATGTCGACCCCGGCGAGCTGCGGGAACGCGCCGTCCTGCAGTTCCAGCGCCGTGCCCTCCGCCGCCTTGACGGCCTGCGGGATCTCGAGCAGGCGCAGCTTGACGGGGGTGTCCGCACCGAGCAGCTGACCGGAGGCGATGCGGAACAGCAGCGCGTAGCCGATCTGACCGGCCGCGCCGGTGACGGTGACGTTGACGGGAGCGTTGGTCATTGCGTTTCTCCTGCTCGGGGACAGATGGCGTCGGTTGAGGATGCTATCCGCCTCGCCAGCGGAGGAAACACCGCCTCGGCATGCTTTCCGTCACCCTTTTCGGTCGCACCTGTCGGCGCCGGGCGTGTCGCGCCATCAGCGTCGCAGGTCAGGGCATGCGCACCGGCGCGGGGCGGATCCGCCCGGTGTGTAGCCTTTGCCGGTGACTATGGACGCCCCGACCGACTCCGAGTCTTCCGCTCCGGCCCGGCGACCCGTCCGCCAGCTCACTCTGCCGGCACCGAACTGGCGGCGGCTCGCGACCGGAAACGGCGTCGTGCCCTCGGGCTTTCCGTACCGCACGGTCGCGCTCGGCACGATCGGCTCGGTGCTGCTGCTCGCCTCGTCGGTCGGCGCGGCGGGCATTCTCGTCCACGACCCGCTGATCGGCACCGGACCGTGGTCCTGGCTGCGCTACGGGCACGGCCGAGCCCTCGCCACCGGCGTGCTGTACTGCGGGTTCGGGCTGGTCGTGTGGGCGTGGGTGCGGCTGGGCCGCTACGTGCTGATGCACCGCGTCGGGGTGCGGTCGGTGTTGATCGCCGCCGGGTGCTGGATGGCGCCGCTGCTCGCCGCGCCGCCGCTGTTCACCCGGGACGTCTTCGCCTATCTGGCGCAGGGCGCGCTGCTGTACCAGCACGACCCGTACCACAGCGCGCCGAACGTGCTAACCAGCATTCCCAAGATCCTGCCGAACGTGTTCCCGGCCTGGCAGAGCACCCCGTCGCCGTACGGGCCGGTGTTCCTCGCCATCGCCAAGGGCCTCGTGACGATGACCGGCGACCACCCGATCGCGGGCGTGATCGTGACCCGCATCGCGCTGCTGCCGGGGCTGGTGCTGCTGGTGTGGGCGCTGAGCAGGCTCGTCACCCACCTCGGCGGGAATCCGGCGATCACCATGTGGCTGGCCGTCGCGAGCCCGATGACGGTGATACACCTGGTCGGCGGTCCGCACAACGAGCTGCTCATGCTCGGGCCGCTCGCGCTCGGTGTGCTGCTCGCGCTGGAACGCAGGCACGTGCTCGCCATCGCCGTCGGCACGCTGGCGATGCTGGTCAAACCGACGGCGGCGATCGCGCTGCCGTTCCTGGTCTGGATCTGGGCCAACCACCTGCCGGACACCCAGAGCAAGCTGTCCAACTTCCTGCGCGCCGGTACGGCGTCGGTCACGGTCTTCGGCATCGTCTACGCGGCGGGGACCTACGTCTCGCTCGGCTCGGTCACCATCGGCTGGCTGGAGGGGCTCGAAGGCCCACAGCAGATCGTGAGCTGGATCAACCTCCCGACCGGTCTCGGGCAGCTCGCGCACGTCCTCACCAGCCTGCTCATCCCGGTGTCGCAGGAACCGTTCGTCGCCGCCGCCAGGGGCATCGCGTGGCTGGTGCTCGCCGGGTTCGGCGGCTGGCAGTGGTGGCAGGCGCGCGAGGGCGGCACCACGGCGGTGTATCACCTCGCGGTCACCCTGATCGCGACCGCGCTGCTCGCGCCTCCCACGCTGCCGTGGTACCTGACCTGGGGTTTCGTGATCGCCGCCGCGTTCGCCTGGCAGGCGAGGCACCTCGCCGTCGTCGTCGGCGTGTCGGTCTTCATGGTGCTGGCGTACTACCCGACGGGCGACGCCGCGCTCAACGACCCGGTCATCGCGCTGGTGTTCCTGCTCAGCGGCTACTCCGGGTGGTGTCTGCTCCGGCCCGACCCGCTCGGCATCGTCCGCTCGCTCAGGCCCACCGTGGAGCCACGGTTCGTGCCACGGCCGCGGCGGGCCATGACGGCACCCGCGCCCAAGAAGCCGGAGCCGGTCAGCCTGGATCAGCGGCAGACCAGCCACTCCAGCGGCTGACGTCGATCCGCACCACCGGTCCTTCCGGCGGGCGCTCGGCGTAGGCCGGGTACTTCGCTGCCAGCAGCCGCACGGCGGGGGCGTCCGTCGCACGCACCGAGGCGTGCCCGTCCGCCCGCGCCCACCACAGCCGCGTCCAGTCCGCCTCGTAGTGGTCGGCGAGCAGGCTCACGGCGGGGTTGGCCTCGATATTGCGCAGCCGCCGCAGCGACGTCGTGGTCTTGGGCTTGTGGTCGACCGCGAACACGACGACGTCGCCGTCCACGGCGAACGTGACCGGCACCAGGTGCGGCACGCCGTCGGCGGTCGCGGTGGCCAGCCTCGCCACCGGCGACTCGGCGAACAGGCGGCGCGCCCGCTCGGTGGCCAGCCGCATCCGCCGTCAGCTCCGGCCGATTTCGCTGTCAACGAAATCGGTCCGATGGGCGGTGCGGCTCGGTTCGGACTGCCCGGCGCCGTACGGTGCGATGCTGCTCACCTGGGCGAGGATACCGACGGGACCCTCCGCGATGCCGGTCGCGCGCGCGAACACACGGTAGCTTAGGGTCGAAGACGTCATGTCTCGTGTAATCCACGTCTTCCGTCACCCCGATCGGTTCGTCTCCGGCACGGTCGGCGAGCCCGGCGACCGCACGTTCTACCTCCAGGCGAGCGAGGAGCCGCGGCTGATCAGCGTCACGCTCGAAAAGCAGCAGCTGCAGGTGCTCTCCGAACGGCTCAGCTCGCTGCTGGAAGAGGTCGCGAGCCGGTTCGACACCGAGGTGCCCGACGAGGCGCCGACCGAGCTGGTCGACAACGACCCGCTGCAGGTGCCGGTCGAGGAGGAGTTCCGGGTCGGCACCATGGGCCTCGGCTGGGACGCCGAGTCGAGCTCGATCGTGATCGAGCTGCTCGCGGTGACCGAGGAGGAGGTCGACGAGACGGTGGTGCTCGACGACACCGAGGAAGGCCCGGACGCGGTGCGGGTGTTCCTCTCGCCCGGCTACGCGCGAGCCTTCGCCGAGCGGGCCGAGCGGGTTGTCCACGCGGGTCGCAAGCCGTGCCCGCTGTGCGGCGAGCCGCTCGACCCCGAGGGCCACATCTGCCCGAGGCAGAACGGCTACCGCCGCGAGTCGGGTCTGGTCGAGGGCTGATCTAGCTGCTATAACCCGAGCTCTGGGACCTTCGCCATCGACCTCGCCTGACGAGGCGTCCACCCTCCGCCCAAACCGGCGGTGATTCGACGTTCGCGACCAACCCTCGCTGCGCTCGGGCTGGCCCCGCCCGCCGAACGGCGAAGCTCCCAACCGCTACTGTCGCCTCATGGACCCCGCTGACGTCGATCTCGTCACGCACGGCGAGCTCGAGGTGGAGGGACGCCTGCTCGACGCGTCCAACGCCACGCTGTACTGCTCGCTGAAGCTCGACGGCCGCACCGCCAACGCCGTCTACAAGCCGATCGCGGGGGAGCGGCCGCTGTGGGACTTCCCCGACGGCACGCTCGCCGGGCGCGAGGTGGCGACGTATGAGATCGCGACCGCGAGCGGGCTGGGCAGCGTGCCGCCGACGGTGCTGCGGGAGGGTCCGCTCGGCGAGGGCATGGTGCAGCTGTGGATCGACTCCGGGCCGACCGAGCTGGTCGACGTCGTGACGCCGGATGACGTGCCGGAGGGCTGGCACGTGGTGCTGCATGCCCACGACCGGTCCGGCGCGCCGGTGGTGCTGACGCACTCCGACCGGCACGAGGTGGCCGAGCTGGCGCTGCTCGACGTCGTCGTCAACAACACCGACCGCAAGGGCGGGCACGTGCTGCTCGGCGCGGACGGCTTGGTGTACGGCGTCGACCACGGAATCTGCCTGCACCACGAGCCGAAGCTGCGGACGGTGCTGTGGGGCTGGGCGGGCAAGCCGATGCCGCCCGCGTCGGCGCACAAGCTGGAGCGGCTGCTGGCCGACGTCGACGGGGAGTTGGGGGAGACGCTGGCCACGCACCTGACCGACGCCGAGATCGACGCGCTGCGGGCGCGGGTGCGGGATCTGCTGGACACGGGCGCGTTCCCCGCCCCGCATGACGCCATCCGGGCGATTCCCTGGCCGCTGTTCTGACGAATGCGGGCGGGATAGAACCTGTGCACACTGGGGTCATGCCCAGGTCTGATTTCCGTGATCGTCTCACCTCGCCGCTGCCGGGTCTCCGCGACATGGTGCGGATTACTCGCGAAGGCGGGTTCCGAGGGTCGACGGAGAACCGCGACCGCATTCCGGTGATGCGCACCGGTCTGCCGTCGGTGCCGCCGGACGCGACGGCATGGACGTGGGTAGGGCACGCGAGCTACGTGCTGCGCATGGGCGGCGCCTGCGTGCTGATCGACCCGGTGTGGTCGGACAAGATCGTCGGCACCCCGCCCCGGCTCACGCCGCCCGGCGTGGCGTGGTCGGAGCTGCCTACCGTCGACGCGGTGCTGATCAGCCACGACCACTACGACCACCTGGACTGGCCGACGCTGCGCAGGCTGCCGCGCTCGACGCCGATCCTGGCGGGCAAGGGGCTCGGCCGGTGGTTCCGTCGGCGTGGGTTCGACGCGGTCACCGAGCTGGACTGGTGGGAGTCGGCCGAAGTCGCCGGGCTGCGGTTCGACTTCACCCCGACGCACCACTGGAGCAGGCGTGGCCTGTTCGACACCTGCGCCACGCTGTGGGGCGGCTGGGTGATCACCGGGCCGGACGGCACCCGCACCTATCACGCCGGCGACTCCGGCTACGGCGAGCGGTTCGCCGAGGTCGGCAGGCGTTATCCGGGCATCGACGTCGCGATGATGCCGATCGGCGCATACGAGCCGCGCTGGTTCATGCGGAACCTGCACATGAACCCCGAGGAGGCGATCACGGCGCTCGACGACCTCGGCGCGCGGCGGCTGGCCACGATGCACTGGGGCACGTTCGTGCTGACGCGGGAGCCGGTCGACGAGCCGTTGCGGCTGATCCGCAAGGAATGGGCGGCGGCAGGCAAGGACCCCGACGACCTCTGGGCGCTCGCCGTCGGCGAGACCCGAGTGGACTGACCAGACGGCGTGGCGGCGCCCCGGCGGCGTCGATCGGCGGTAGCGTCTGGCGGCGTGCGTTCCCACAGTTACGGCGACGTTCTCTCGCGCAAGCGCAAGCGGACCGTGCCCGAGGTCGAGGCGGAACCGGGGCTCGTCGTCGAGGACCCGGGGAGCGGGTTCTGCGGCGCCGTCATCAGAATCGAGCACGGCAACGTCGTGCTGGAGGACCGTCACGGCGCGCAGCGCGTGTTCCCGTTGACCCCGGCGGGGTTCCTGCTCGACGGCAAGCCGGTGACACTGGTTCCTCCTCGACGGGAGGCCGAACGCGCCACCCGCTCGGCGTCTGGATCGGTGCACGTCGGCCCGATCCGCGCCCGCACCGCCCGCGACTCCCGCATCTGGGTCGAAGGCACCCACGACGCCGAGCTCGTCGAACGCGTCTGGGGCCACGACCTGCGCGTCGAGGGCGTCGTGGTGGAACCGCTCGGCGGCGTGGACGACCTCGCCGCCGACATCGCCGACTTCGGCACCGGGCCGGGGCGACGACTCGGCGTGCTGGTCGACCACCTGGTGCGCCGCAGCAAGGAGTCCCACATCGTCGAGGCCATCGCCGACGAGAACGTGCTGGTCACCGGGCATCCGTACGTCGACATCTGGCAGGCGGTGAAACCGGCGTCGGTAGGCATCACGGCCTGGCCGGAGGTGCCCAGGGGAGTTCCATGGAAGGAGGGCATCTGCCAGGCGCTCGGCTGGGGCGAGCCGCCGGACGGCTGGCGGCGGATACTCAGGGCGGTGTCCAGCTTCCGCGACCTGGAGACGCCGCTTATCGGGTCGGTCGAACGGCTGATCGACTTCGTCACCGATCCCACACAAGATCACGCGTAGGTCACGGCGGATGTCATGCCAACTGACGAGGCCGGATTTCTGACACCATGGGGCCATGGCAGCGCTGATCTGGTTGATCGCGGGCATCGCGTTGCTCGCGGCCGAGGTCCTCTCGGGGGACCTGGTGCTCGTGATGCTTGGTACGGGCGCGCTCGCCGCGGCAGGGGCGACGGCACTGTCCGGGAGTCAGTACGTCGCGGTCACGGTCTTCGCGGTCGCCTCCATCGGCCTGCTCGTGCTCGCCCGCCCCGCGCTCAAGCGCCGGTTCCTGCTCGGAGCCGGGGTGCGGACCAACACCGAGGCACTCGTCGGCGCGCGGGCGCTTGCGTTGACCATTGTGGATTCACACCAGGGTAGGGTGAAGCTGGCGGGCGACGAGTGGTCCGCGCGCAGCTATATAGAAGGACAGGTCATCGAGCCTGGCACCACCGTCACCGTCGTCGAGATCTCGGGCGCGACGGCCGTCGTGTCCGCGGAGCCGTAACCCAGCATGCCCGGCCGGACAGGGGAGTAGACAGTAGTGGGAACCGCAGCCCTCATCGTCCTCATCGTCATCGTCTTGTTCGTGGCGATCGTGGTCTTCAAGGCGATCATGGTGGTGCCGCAGGCGCAGGCCGCGGTGATCGAACGCCTCGGCAAGTTCAAGACGGTCGCCCCCCCGGGCCTGAACTTCCTGGCACCGTTCCTCGACAAGGTGCGCGCCCGCATCGACCTGCGCGAGCAGGTGGTGTCGTTCCCGCCGCAGCCGGTGATCACCCAGGACAACCTCACCGTGTCCATCGACACCGTCGTCTACTTCCAGGTCACCGACTCGCGTGCGGCGGTGTACGAGATCTCCAACTACATCGTCGGTGTCGAGCAGCTCACCACGACGACGCTGCGAAACCTGGTCGGCGGCATGAGCCTCGAGGAGACGCTGACCTCGCGCGACCAGATCAACCAGCAGCTGCGCGGCGTGCTCGACGAGGCGACCGGCCGCTGGGGGATCAGGGTCGCCAGGGTCGAGCTGAAGGCGATCGACCCGCCGCCGTCCATTCAGGACTCCATGGAGAAGCAGATGCGCGCGGACCGCGAGAAGCGCGCCATGATCCTCAACGCCGAGGGTGACCGGGAGTCGGCGATCAAGAAGGCGGAAGGCCAGAAGCAGAGCCAGATCCTGGCCGCGGAAGGTGCCAAGCAGGCGGCGATCCTGTCGGCTGAGGCGGAGCGGCAGTCCCGGATCCTGCGGGCGCAGGGGGAGCGGGCCGCCCGCTACCTGCAAGCGCAGGGGCAGGCGAAGGCGATCGAGAAGGTGTTCGCCGCGATCAAGGCGGGCAAGCCGACCCCGGAGGTGCTGGCCTACCAGTACCTGCAGACCCTGCCGCAGATGGCCCAGGGCGATGCGAACAAGGTCTGGCTGGTGCCCAGCGACTACGGCAAGGCCCTCGAAGGCTTCGCGCGCAGCCTCGGCACGCCCGACCAGGATGGCGTGTTCCGCTACGAGCCGTCGCAGGAGACAACGGAGCCGCCACGGCTGGACGAGGACGAGGTGGCGAGCTGGTTCGACACCTCGACCGACCCGGAGGTCGCGGAGGCGGTGCGCGCGGCGGAGGCCGTCGCGCGGAAGGAAGTCGCCGGTCCGCTGACCAGTCCCGGCGGACCGATGCCACCCGCCGCCGCATCGCTCAAGGGCGATCCGAGCGAGGCGCCCAAGCCGCTGGCGGAGAAGCCGGACAACGAGGCGCAGCAACCGCCGAACCCGCCCCGGCCGCCCGGATACCCGCAGCCCTGACCCATGGACATCGCGCAAGCACGCGAGACCATCGCGCGGCAGCACCACGCGGTGCTGGCGACGTCGCGGGCCGACGGCTCACCGCAGCTGTCGCCGGTGCTCGTCGCGCTCGACGGAGCAGGCACGCCGGTGATCAGCACCCGCACCACCGCGTACAAGGTGCGCAACATCCGCCGCGACCCGCACGTGTCGCTGTGCGTGCTGCCGGATCGGTTCTTCGGCGAGTGGCTGCAGCTCGACGGCACGGCCGAGGTCGTCGAGCTGCCCGAGGCGATGGACGGACTCGTCGAGTACTACCGGACCATTTCCGGCGAGCACCCGGACTGGGATGAGTACCGCGACGCCATGCGCGCCGAGCAGCGCGTGCTGCTGCGCATCACGCCGACCCGGGCAGGCCCCGACCGCTCCGGCTAAAACCGGCCGACGCTGTCGGTGTCCTGGGGCATAGTGGTCCCATCATCATAAAAAGGGGACCACTGTCATGAACAACGCAATAGAGGCAGCGGGGCTCGTCAAGCGATTCGGCGACACCACGGCCCTGGACGGCATCGACCTGACCGTCGAGGCGGGGACTGTGTTCGGCCTGCTCGGCCCGAACGGGGCGGGCAAGACGACGGCGATCCGTATCCTGGCCACCCTGCTCAAGCCCGACTCCGGCCACGCGAGCGTCGGCGGCTACGACGTGCTGCGCCAGGCTCATCAGGTACGCCAGCTCATCGGCATGACCGGCCAATACGCCTCGGTCGACGAGACGCTGACCGGCACGGAGAACCTGGTGCTCATCGGCAGGCTGCTCGGCATTCCGAGACGGCAGGCCAAACAACGAGCGCGCGAGCTGCTCGACCGGTTCCACCTGGCCGACGCCGCCGACCGGGCCGTGAAGACGTACTCCGGCGGCATGCGCCGACGGCTCGACCTCGCGGCCAGCCTGGTCGGGCGGCCCCGGCTGCTGTACCTGGACGAGCCGACCACCGGCCTCGACCCGCGCAGTCGGCTGGAGCTGTGGGAAATGATCCGGCTGCTCGTCTCGGACGGCGTGACCGTGCTGCTCACCACGCAGTATCTCGACGAGGCCGACGCGCTCGCCGACGAGATCGCCGTGATCGACCAGGGCAGGGTCATCGAGACCGGCACCCCGGACGAGCTCAAGGCCAAGATCGGCGCGCAGTCGCTCGCGGTCCGGCCGGCCGATTCCTCGGCGCTGGCCACGGTGCGCAGCATCGTCGGCGAGCTGACCGGGGTCGAACCCGACGTGCGGGGGCTGCTGGTCACCGCGCCGGTGACCGAGAACAGCGTGCTGCCCTCCGCCGTGCGCAGGCTCGACGACGCGGGCATCGCGATCACCGAGCTGGCGCTGCGCAGCTCGAGCCTGGACGAGGTCTTCCTGTCGCTGACCGGACACCCGGCCGAGCAGACCGGCAACGGCCACGTCCACGAGAAGGAGGTGCCGGCATGACAGCGGTACCCGAGGCACCCGAGCTGGCCCCGCGCGTGACCCCGATCGAAGGGCTGCGGCAGACGTTGACGCTGGCCTGGCGCACCGTCGTCCAGGTCCGGCACAACCCCTGGGAGCTGAGCGACTTCAGCATCCAGCCGATCATGTTCGTGCTGCTGTTCACCTACGTCTTCGGCGGCGCGATCGCGGGCGACGTGCAGGCGTACCTGACGTTCATGCTGCCCGGCATGCTGGTGATGAACATGCTGTTCGTGACGCTCTATGTCGGGCAGGGACTCAACACCGACCTCACCAAGGGCGTGTTCGACGGGCCGCCGGTGGTGTTCGTGCACGGGCTGCTCGCGAACTCCCGGCTGTGGCGGAAGGTCGTGCCCACGGTCGCCGAGGCGGGCTTCCGATGCGTGGTGCCGGACTGGCCGCTGGGCGCCCACGAGATACCCGCGCCCGACGCGGACCTGACGCCGCCGGGAGTGGCGGCGCTGATCGACCGGTTTCTGGCGGCGCTGGAGTTGACCGACGTGACCGTCGTCGCGAACGACACCGG
>WHUB01000087.1:0-5968 GCA_009377395.1 Actinophytocola sp.
ACGGCATCGGCAAAATCAAACAAGACTGGCTCGCCCGCGAAATCGGCCCCACCGGTATGCACGTCCACCGACAAATCAAAGCCGCACTCGACCCCCACAACCTCTTCAACCCAGAGTCAATGTTCTCGATGCGGAGCACCCAGTGACCGGACGCCGTCTGCCCCGACCCGCCGAGCTGGCCCAGATCCTGCGGCCGCGACCGTTCGTGCTGAACCCGCGCGAGCGCAGACTGTCCCGGGCTCACACTATCGCCGACCTGCGCGCGATCGCGCGCAAGCGCAGCCCGAGGGCGGTGTTCGACTACACCGACGGGGCCGCCGAGCTCGAGGAAAGCCTGGGCCGGGCACGGCAGGCGTTCCGCGACGTCGAGTTCCGCCCCAACGTGCTGCGCGGCGTCGCGGACGTCGACACCGGCACGGAGATCCTCGGCACACGGTCCGAGCTGCCCTTCGCCTTCGCGCCGACCGGCTTCACCAGGATGATGCAGCACGAGGGCGAACGCGCCGTGGTCCGGGTCGCCGAGCGGGAGGGCATCCCCTACACACTGTCCACAATGGGCACCACCTCGATCGAGGACGTCGCGGCGGCCGCCCCTGCCGCGCGCAAATGGTTCCAGCTCTACGTGTGGCGCGACCGCGCGGCGGGGCTCGACCTGATGCAGCGCGCCGAGGAATCGGGATACGACACCCTGATGCTGACCGTGGACACCCCGGTCGCCGGCGCCCGGATGCGGGACGTGCGCAACGGGCTGACCATCCCGCCCGCGCTGACCCTGCGCACCTTCCTCGACGGCGCGCGGCACCCCGCGTGGTGGGTCAACCTGCTGACCACCGAGCCGCTGACGTTCGCGTCACTGTCCCACTGGGGCGGCACCGTCGCCGAGCTCATCAACACGATGTTCGACCCCACGCTGAACTACGACGACCTGGCATGGGTGCGCGAGAACTGGCCGGGAAAGCTCGCCGTCAAGGGCATCCAGAACCCCGACGACGCCCGGGACGTCGCCCATCACGGCGCCGACGCCGTCGTGCTGTCCAACCACGGCGGCCGTCAGCTCGACCGTGCACCGACCCCGCTCGAACTGCTGCCCGCCACGCTCGACTCGGTCGACGGCGCGGCCGAGGTCTGGCTGGACACCGGCATCCTCTCCGGCGGCGACATCGTGGCGGCCATCGCCATGGGTGCCGACGCCTGCCTGGTCGGCCGCGCCTACCTCTACGGCCTCATGGCGGGCGGCGAGCAGGGGGTGCAGCGTGCGATCGACATCCTGCGGGCCGAGATGGTGCGCACGATGCAGCTGCTCGGCGTGCGCACCATCGCCGATCTCACACCGAACCACGCACGGTTGTCTCCGTCTTGCGGGCGTAGGACGCGTCGTCGGTGATGTCCACCTTGGACCGGTCGGGCAGGGCGATCACCGCCGCCAGCGAGACCACGCAGGAGAACAGGATGAACGCCGAGATCGCATAGGCGGTGCCGAACTCTTCCATCAGCACCGTCGCGATCAGCGGCGCGGGGCCGCCCGCGAACACCGAGGAGAGTTGGTAGCCGATTCCCGCGCCGCCGTACCGCAGCGAGGTCGGGAAGCTCTCCGCGATCATCGCCGCCTGCGGGCCGTACTGCATGTCGTGCGGGATCAGTGACAGCAGGATCGCGATGAACACCAGGATGGCGCTTCCGGTGTTGAGCAGTCCGAAGTAGACGAACCCGTAGATGGCTATCGCGATGATCCCGGCGTTGTATATCCGTTTGCGGCCGAATCGGTCCGATAGGTGGCTGAACAGCGGAATCGAGATCAGCTGCAACGCCGCCGCGGCCATCACGGCGTTCAACGCGAATCCCTCGGAGATGCCCTGGCTCACGACGTAGGTGAGCACGAACGTGGTGAAGATGTAGAACGGCATCTGCTCGGAGAACCGCGCCAGCGAGGTCAGCGCGATCTCCTTCGGGTACCGCTTGATCACCTCGATGACCGGCAGCTTCTCGACCTTCTTCTCTTCCACCTGCTTGGCGAATATCGGGGTCTCCAGGATGCGCAGCCGCACCCAGAGCCCGATCCCCACCATCACCAGGCTCGCCAGGAACGGGATCCGCCAGCCCCAGGTCAGGAACGCGTCCGGGGCGATGGCGTACAGCGCCGACAGTCCGCCGGTGCCGAGGATGAGCCCCACGGGGACGCCGATCTGGGCGTAGCTGCCCATCAGGCCGCGGCGCTTCTGGTCGCCCCATTCCATGGCCAGCAGCACCGAACCGCTCCACTCGCCGCCGACCGCGATGCCCTGCAGCAGCCGCAGCAGGACCAGCAGCAGGGGCGCCGCCATACCGATGGTTTCGGTGCCCGGCAGCACACCGATCAGCGCGGTGGACACTCCCATGAGCAGCAGCGTCACGATCAGCGTCGCCTTGCGGCCGATGCGGTCACCCCAGTGACCGAAGATCGCCGCGCCGACCGGGCGGGCGGCGAAGCCCACCGCCAGGGTCGCGAACGACTCGAGCTGCCCGGCGTAGTCACTGGACTCGGGGAAGAACACCGCCGGGAAGATGAGCGCCGACGCCGTCCCATAGAGAAAGAAGTCGTACCACTCGATCGAGGTGCCGACAACGCTGGCGATCGCCGCCTTGCGGACCTGTCCGCGCCGCTCGGTCTCATCAGCGGCCGCTGCGCGCTCCGCTTCGTTCGGGTCGAGGGTCATGGGTCGCATTCCCTTCGGGATGAGAGGGAGCTGAACGGTTCCCGGCCCTCGCCTGCGCGACCGCGCCGAGCACGGAACGCGCCCAGTTCACTAGTCGGTGTCGGTATAACCCCATAGGGTGATGTTGCGCGCGTCACAGTAAATGCTGGGCTGTCCGAGCGGACAGGTCCGCACGCCGAACGGCCTGCCATGCGCGTCGACCGGAGCGCAAAGCGCGACGAACGGCCACGTCGTTGCAGTGTGCTGCTATTGCCTGCAAAATGATGCTATGGCTGCTATTACGATTCGCGATGTGCCGGAGGAGACCCGGGACGAGCTCGCTGCGCGTGCCGCGCGGAGCGGCCGATCGCTGCAGGAGTATGTGCGGTTGCAGCTGATCGAGTTGACGCACCGGCCCGATCCCGAGGCGCTGCTATCGACACTTCGGGAGCGCAAACGACGCACCGGCAGCCGGTTGCCGCCGGAGACGGTCATCGCGCATCGTGACGCCGACCGCCGGTGACGATCGTCGTCGATGCCCCGTTCGTCGTAGCCGCGCTCGTCGACAACGGGCCCGCGGGCACGTGGGCCGACGAACAGCTCGGCGGCGACGACCTCGCGGCACCTCACCTCATGCCCGTGGAGGCAGCGAACATTCTGCGCCGCGCCGAACGCGCCGGAGACATCTCGGGTGACGTCGCCGCTCTCGCCTACGGCGACCTGCTCGCACTCACCGTGACCCTGTTCCGCTACGAGCCGTTCGCCGCCCGAGTGTGGGAGCTACGCGACAACGTCACCGCCTACGACGCCTGGTACGTCGCCCTCGCCGAATCTGTGGGCGCCCGGCTGGCCACGCTCGACCGGAAGCTGAGCCAAGCGCCGGGACCACGCTGCGTCTTCGTCACCCCGCCAGAAAGCCTATGAGGTTACGGTGGCCTCATGGTCGACGACGCTGAAATTCATCTGTACTTCGATCCGGTGTGTCCGTTCTGTTGGATGACCAGCAAGTGGCTGCGCATGGTGCAGGCGCAGCGCGGTTACACGGTCGACTGGCGCTTCATCTCGCTGCGGCTGGTCAACGCCACCGTCGACTACGACGCGCACTTCCCGCCCGAGTACGAGGCCGGCCACACCGCGGGGCTGCGGCTGCTCCGGGTAGCGGCCCGCGCCCGCGCCGAGCACGGACGCGAGGTCGTCGGCCCGCTGTATGCGGCGATGGGAACCGCCATCTTCGACTGCGAGCCCGACCCGAGCACCGACGCCGGATATCGCGGCACCCGCGAGTTCGTCGAGCCGATCCTCACCGAGGCGGGCCTGCCGGTCGAGCTTGCCGAGGCGCTCGACGACGACCGCTGGGACGAGGAGATCAGCGCCGAGACCGACGAGGCGCTCGCGCTCACCGGCAAGGACGTCGGCACGCCGATCCTGCACTTCGAACCACCCGCAGGCGTGGCGTTCTTCGGGCCCGTCATCAGCCGGCTGCCCACCGAGGAGCAAGCCGGCGAGCTGTGGGACCACGTCATCGCACTCGCCCGCTTCCCCGGCTTCGCCGAGCTGAAACGCAGTCTGCGCGAACGCCCCCAACTGCGCGCCTTCGGCGTGACCGAAGATGAGGTCGGACTCCAGGAGGACTGGCACGGCGGCAGCCGGCGCCAGAAGCGCTGACACATAAGGAGTCTGCTGTGGACAAGCCGGCAGTGATCCCACCGGTACGGCCCATTCCGGAGCACGCCGCCGACCCCGACCTCCACGTGGTGTACGACGACGTCAAGCGGCGGCTCGGCGTCCCGTGGGTCGGCGTCGTGGTGCAGGCGTTCGCCCACTACCGGCGGTTCTTCGACCACGCCTACGCGCAGCTGCGCCCGGCGCTGGGATCGCACTATGTCGAACGGGTCGCGACCGACCTACGGCTGCTGTCCTGGCAGACGGTGACCGAACGGTTCACGGTGACCGACCAGGCCGCGACCCTGCGGGACGACGTCGGCTACTCCGAGCGGGAGCTGGCCGAGATCCGGACGCTGCTCGACGTGTTCGACTACGGCAATCCCAAGTACTTCCTGCTGGCCACCATCGTCAAGGCGGGACTGGCCGGCGGGGACACCATCGGCGGCATCCGGCCGGCCGATCCTGCCGACCTGCTGCCCCGCTCGCCGGTGACCGCCGCGACGGTGACCCCGGTGATGCTGGAACAGCATCACGTCGACGGCAGCCTGCGCGAGCTGTACGACGACATGAAATCCGGCCTGGGCCTGCCGTTCGTGAACAGCGACTACAAGGCCATGGCTCGCTGGCCGACGTACCTGCGGCTGGCCTGGGACGAGCTCAAACCCGTGCTGGACACCGAGCCTTACCTCGCCGTGCGGCAGGCGCTGAACGACCGCTGCACCACGGCCGCGCGGGAGCTGCCCTACCCGTACCGCCTCGGCCGCGCCGAGCTGGCCGACCTGGGCATGGCGGCCGGCGAGATCGACGAGCTGGCGGACGTCGTGTCGCTGTTCCAGTCGCTGCTGTCCGGACTGATCGCGAACGTGACCCACTTCAAGATCGCGATGACCGGCGGCAACTGAAACGCACCCGCAATGCTCCCGCACTGCCACCCGGCGGGCGCAGCCTGTCGGGAAGGAAACCATGACACTGCGCTCCACCATCGCCACCGGGCTCGCCGCCCTCAGCCTGTGCACCGCCGGTGCTCTCACCGTCGCCCCCCGCTGCGGCCGACACCGCCGGCTGCGTCTCCCGGGTCGAGTACCGCAAGGTCCACGACGGGATGACCCAGAAGCGGGTTCACCGCATCTTCGACACCCGCGGCCAGCAGAGCTGGGCGATGAGCAGCGGCGGCAGATACTAGGAGTCGCGCGAGTACAAGCCTTGCACCAGCCCGAGATGGGGCCTCGTCTGGGTCGACTACATCAACGGCCGCGTCGACGCCAAGACCGTCTACTGGGGCTGAGCGGGAATCGGGCGGCAGCTGACTCGACCCTCACTCAGCACGGGATCGTTCGCCGGAGGGGCCGAGGCCGTCGCGGTCGGCCCACTCCAGCAGCGGGTCGAGCGGGAACGGGGCGTCGTCGATGCCGGCGTGCAGGTCGCCGAGCCTCGCGTAGCGGCCCGGCACGGTGGCGATGGTGAAGTCGCGCGGGTCGAGGTCGTCGATCTCGGACCACGTCACCGGCGTCGAGACGCGGCCGTCCGGGAAACCCCGGACCGAGTACGCGGCGGCGATGGTGTGGTCGCGGGCGTTCTGGTTGTAGTCGATGAACAGATCGGCCGGGTCGCGGTCTCTGCGCCACCACTCG
>WHUB01000087.1:5978-16270 GCA_009377395.1 Actinophytocola sp.
GCGGCACCCGCTTCTGATGCACCTTGTCACCGCTGACTCCCTCCGGGAAGCGGTGCATCATGCACGGCCGCTCGCGCAACGCCCGCACGATTCCCTCGCCCACGGCCAGGTAGTAGTTGGCCAGGTCCAGCTTGGTCTCACCGCGCCCGGGGAAGTACACCCGATCCGGATTGGTCAGCCGCACGGTGTAGTCGTCGAAGTCGAGTTCCACCGCCGGGCTCGAGCCTGCCATGGTCACCAACGTACGGCACCGCAGCAGGATCAGCGCTCGGCGGAGGTCCCGGCGTGGGCGGCATCCGTGCCCCAGCTCGCCAGCAGCCGCAGCGCCTCCGCCGAGGCCGAGCCCGGCTCCGCGTGGTAGATCACCAGCGACTGCTCCGCGTCGTCGGGCAGCCGCAACGTCTCGTAGGACAGCGTCAGCTCACCCACCAGCGGATGTCGGATCTGCTTGGTGCCGTGGCCCTTTTCCTTCACGTCGTGGGTGGCCCAGAGCCGCCGGAACTCCTCGCTCTTGACCGACAGCTCCCCGACCAGCGCGGACAGCTTCGGGTCGTCCGGGTGACAGCCCGCGTCCATCCGCAGGTAGCTGACCACGTCCGCCGCCTTGGAACCCCAGTCCACGAAGAGCTCACGATAGTCGGGCCGCAGGAAGATCAGCCGCGCCCAGTTCCGCTCCTGCGCCGCCAGCTCCGCCCAGTCGCCGAACAGCGCCGAGGCGGTCCGGTTCCAGGCGAGGATGTCCGCCCGCCGCCCGGTCACATACGCGGGGACCGTGTCCACCGTGTCCAGCAACTGCCGCAGCGCGCCCCGGACCTGCTGCCGCGCGGGCGAGGCCTTCTTCTTGTGTCCCGCAGGCCTGGCCAGGTGGGTGAGATGAGCGTGCTCGGCGTCGGTCAGCCGCAGGGCACGCGCGATCGCGTCGAGCACCTCCGCCGACACGTTGCGCCCGTTGCCCTGCTCGAGCCGGGTGTAGTACGCGACCGACACGCCCGCCAGCTGGGCCAGCTCCTCGCGGCGCAGGCCGGGCACCCGTCGCTGCCTGCCGTAGCGCGGCAACCCGACGTCCTCGGGCGTCAACCGGGCCCGGCGGGTGCGCAGGAACTCGCTGAGCTCGGCACGCCGGTCCATGACACCAGTATTCCAGTCGTATGCCTGGCTGCCTGACCCTGCCGATGGTAGGACCGCTGAACGTAGGCAGGACCGTGTGCTGGGTAGGCATCGCGGCGGGCGGCAGGATGGACGCCATGACCACATCGACCACCGTCGCCGCCTACGCGGCGCCCGCCGCCAAGGCCCCGTTGGAGCGCACCACCATCGCGCGCCGCGCGGTCGGCACGCACGACGTCCTCATCGACATCCACTACGCCGGGATCTGCCACTCGGACATCCACCAGGCCCGGGAGGGCTGGGGCGAGGCGATCTTCCCGATGGTTCCCGGCCACGAGATCGCCGGCGTCGTCGCCGAGGTCGGCCCGGACGTGACCCGGTTCGCCGTCGGCGACCGCGTCGGCGTGGGCTGCATGGTCGACTCCTGCCGCGAGTGCGACAACTGCGCGGCGGGCCTGGAGCAGTACTGCGACCAGGGCATGGTGCCGACCTACAACGGCCTCGACAAGAACGGCGAGCCCACCTACGGCGGCTACTCCACCCGCGTCGTCGTCGACGAGAACTACGTCCTGCGCGTCCCGGACGCGCTGTCGCTCGCCGTCGCCGCGCCGCTGCTGTGCGCGGGCATCACCACGTACGCCCCGCTGCGGCACTGGAACGCCGGCCCCGGCAAGAAGGTCGCCATCGTGGGCATGGGCGGCCTCGGCCACATGGCCGTCAAGATCGCCCACGCCCTCGGCGCGGAGGTGACCGTCCTGTCGCAGTCGCTGCGCAAGCAGGACGACGGACTGCGGCTCGGTGCCGAGCACTACCGCGCCACCAGCGACCCGCGGACCTTCGAAGACCTGGCGGGCAGCCTCGACCTCATCGTCTCCACGGTGTCCGCGCCGCTGGACCTCAACCAGTACCTCTCGCTGCTCAAGACCGACGGCGCGCTGGTGAACGTCGGCGCGCCGGAGGACCCGATCTCGCTGAACCTGTTCTCGGTGATCGCCGGCCGCAAGACCCTCGCCGGCTCGATGATCGGCGGGATCGCCGAGACGCAGGAGATGCTCGACTTCTGCGTCGAGCACGGCCTCGGCGCCGAGATCGAGCTGATCACCGCAGCGGAGATCAACGAGGCGTACGAGCGGGTGCTGTCCAGCGACGTCCGCTACCGGTTCGTCATCGACACGGCCACCATCTGACGCGTGGACCGCTCGTGGTCGCGGTCAGTCCAGGATGTCGATGACCACGCGGGTCGGCGACGTGAGCGTGAAGACACGGACCTTCTTCTGCTTTGTGAGCGCCGATGCCGATCGACACCACACCCTCGAAGTCGCTGACGAGCCCGACGGCCAGGACGTGGTGCAGCGCCGGGGTGCGGAACCGCCTGGGGCCCTTCAACGTCGACTCGCCCTGGTCGTTGTGCGCGACGGCGGGTTCCAGCCGCACACTGAGGAAGCGGCAGCCGTACAGCCAGAACAGCTTGCCCGACCCGTCCGACCGCAATACCGGCCCGCAGGATCGGGTGACGTTCGGGACCGGGCCGCGCATGTCGAGCACGATGCGGTCGAACTTGTCGTGCCTGCCGGTGCGGATGCCCTTCAGCTTCGCCTGTGGAGGCGGAGCCGCCGAGATGGCGCCGGCGCTGGCGACCGGAGCGGCCACCGCGACGGGGAGCATGCCGGGTGCGAGCAGGAAGCGCCGACGGATGATGTCCATGGAAACTCCTATAAGGGATATTTCGCTGCCCTTCGGGCGAAACATAGATCGCGCTGACCGTCGTGGCTAGGGTCCTTCGGCTGTCTCGGCAGGACAGTGAGGAGACCGATCGAGGACTTTGTGCCCTGCATCGACGCGCACGCCGTGCCGATAATGTCAGCCGACCCGGCCCAAATCCGCGAAAGGGCGGACCGATGCACAGTGATCCCTCCCGGATGTGTGAGCTGACGACAGAGGACTCACTGCGACGACTCGCGAGCGTGCCGATCGGCCGGATCGTGTTCACGCACGAAGCGCTTCCTGCCATTCGTCCGGTCAACCATCGGGTGGTCGACGGCGACATCGTCTTTCGCTGCCACGAGGGCGCGGCCTTGCTGACGGTGGTCGAGCAGGTCGTCGCCTACGAGGCCGACCAGATCGACGCCGGGACGCACACCGGCTGGAGCGTGATCGTGACCGGGAAGGCGTCCTTGGTCGAAGACCCCGACGACATCAGCCGATACGAGCAGGTAGTGCGGCCGTGGGTCGATCTGCCGATGGCCCGCGTCATCCGGATCCTGCCGGAGTTCGTCACCGGCTTCGAACTGATCGACGGTGACCGCTGACGACCACGGCGTGGGCCGGGAGCCGTGGCGCGAGGCACCGGAGCCCGATCATGGCGAGAAACGCTGCGGCGGCGACCAGCGCCCACGGCACCCAGGTGCCAACGGTGAACAGGCCGACCACCGCGGGAGCCACCGCCTGCGGAACGGTGAACGCGTACTGGAACGTCGCGAGGTAGCGTCCGCGTGCGTCGCGCGGGGCGGCGGCTTCGGCGATGGCGTTGGCCCGGGTGCCGAACAGCAGGCTCGCGGCGGCTTGGACGAGCGTCGCGCCCACCAGCCACGCCGGTAGCCACCCCGGCGCGACGAACACGGCGGCGAGGCTGAGCGCGCACCACACCACGTAGAGCCCGCCGCTGGCGGCGAGCGTCGTGGTGCGGGCGAGCCGCCGTGTCGCGTGCACGGTCGCGGTGCCGCCTACGCTCAGCACGACGGTCAGCAGCGCCAGCATCACGCCCGGCAGCCACGCCGGACCGTCGAGCTGCTCGAGGATGTAGACCGGGATGCCGACGAGGAAGAAGTCGCTTGCCAGCGCGAGCAACGCGGTGACGCCGATCAGCGCCAGGAAGGGCCGGTCGCGCAGGATCCCGAGGCGGCGCTCGCCGGTGTCCTCGTGCGGCTCTTGACGAGTGTGGGGAGCGCGAACGGCCAGCGCGAGCAGCAGCGCGCAGGCGAGGAAGGTGACCGCATCCACCCCGACGACGATCCGTAGCCCGACCGTGCCGAAGGAACCGAGCACTCCGGCGGCGACCAACGCGCCGAGTCCGAAGCACCCCGAGCGGATCATGTCGACCAGGGCGAAAGGCTTGTCCTTCGGGTCTTCGATCGACACATCGGCGATCAACGCGAACAGCGCGCAGTAGAACAGCTGCAGCCCGGCGGCCAGAAGGATCGCACCGGCGAGCGTCAACGCCACGCCGTCGGCCACGAGGTAGGCCGACACTCCCGACGCCTGCACGAGCTGCGCGAGAATGACCACCGCGCGCGGGCCCGCCCGATCGACGAGGCGTCCCGCAACCGGCGGGACGAGCAGACCAGCCATCGTGCCGACCGAGACGACCGTGCCCGCGACCGCCAGCGGCAGTCCCACCGCGCGGGTCGCGTACACCAGGGCCAACGGCAGGAAGAGGCCGGAGCCGAAGTTGTCGACGCCCAGCGCCACCAGCAAGGCGTACCAGCTTCTCGCCGCCGTTCCCCGGCGCGGCGGGGTCACCGCAGCCATCGGCGGCGAGCGTATCCCACCGAACAATCTGCCGGTGACGTCTCGGTGCGGGATCATCGGACGGAGTCCGGCGCAAGACCACGACGAAAGGTGTCCGAACATGGCTGCAGCCGACGCGGTGATCATCGGCGCCGGGCCCAACGGCCTCGTCGCCGCCAACCTGCTCGCCGACGCGGGCTGGGAGGTCGTGGTCTGCGAGGAGCAGCCGGACCCCGGCGGCGGGGTGCGCAGCGGCGACGGCCCCGCACCGGGTTTCGTCTACGACCATTGCAGCGCGTTCTATCCGATGGCAGCCGCGTCCCGCGCGATCCGCTCGCTCGACCTGGAGGAGTTCGGCCTGCGGTGGTCGCACGCCCCCGAGGTGCTCGCCCATCCGCTGCCCGACGGGCGCGCGGCGGTGCTGTCCCGGGACGTCGAACGCACCGCGGCCAATGTGGAGCGGCTGGGCAGCGGCGATGGCGCGGCATGGCGGCGCATCCACCGGCTGTGGTCCGAGGTGGGGTCGATCCTGTTGGACGCCCTGTTCGTGCCGTTCCCTCCGGTCCGCGACGGACTCCGGCTGGCGGCGAAGCTGCGGGCGCGGGGCCTGGTGCGGTTCGCGCGGTTCGGTCTGCTGCCGGTTCGCGAGCTCGCCAGGGAGGAGTTCACCGGCCCTGGCTCACTGCTGCTCGCGGGCTGCGCGCTGCACGCCGACCTGATGCCCGAGTCCACGGCGAGCTCGGTGTATGGCTGGCTGCTAGCCATGCTCGGTCACGAGCATGGGTGGCCGGTGCCGGTTGGCGGTGCCGGTCAACTCACCGCCGCGCTCATCCGGCGGCTCGAGTCGCGGGGCGGGCGCGTCATGTGCGGGCAGCCGGTGCGCGAGGTGGTGGTCCGCCGTGGCCGGGCGGTCGCGGTGCGCACCGCCGCCGGCGACGAGATCCCCGCCAAGCGCGCGGTGCTCGCCGCGATGGCGGCCACGCGGCTATACGGTGGGCTGGTCGGCTGGCAGCACCTGCCTGCCCGGCTGCGCGACGACTTCCGCCGGTTCGAGTGGGACTACTCGACGTTCAAGGTCGACTGGGCGCTGCGCGCACCGGTGCCCTGGCAGGCGACCGGCGTCGCGGACGCGGGGACGGTCCATGTCGCGGCGAGCCTCGACGAGATGACCGACTACACCGCCCAGCTCTCGACCGGGCGGATCCCCTCGGACCCGTTCACCCTGGTGGGGCAGATGACGACGGCGGATGCGAGCCGCTCGCCGGAGGGCACCGAGTCACTCTGGGCGTACACGCACGTGCCGCGCGAGGTGCGCGGCGACGCGGGTGGCGATCTCACCGGCTCGTGGAGTGAGCGCGAACGGGAGGCGTTCGCCGACCGCATCGAGGCGCAGATCGAACGCTACGCTCCCGGCTGGCGCGACCAGATCATCGCGCGGCGCATCGCGGCACCGGCGGACCTGGAGGCGAGCAACGCCAACCTCGTCGGCGGCGCGCTCAACGGCGGCACCACGGCGGTGCACCAGCAGCTCGTGTTCCGTCCGACGCCGGGCCTCGGCAGGCCGGAGACGCCGATCGTCGGGCTCTACCTGGCGTCCTCGTCGGCCCACCCGGGCGGCGCCGTCCACGGCGCGTGCGGCGCCAACGCCGCCCGCGCCGCGCTCAACGGCCACCGGCTCCGCACCCAGCAGGTCGCGGCCGCGGGCATCCGCCGCGTGATCGGCGACTGAGCGACGGCTACCTTCATGAGCAGGGTGTGGCGACACGGAAGAGGAGCGATTCGATGCGCAGCACGATGCGGGACGTCCCGTTGACGATCACCTCGATCCTGCGTCACGGCACCACCCAGCACGGCGACAGTGAGGTGGTCACGGCCACCGAGTCCGGGCTGCGCCGCCTCGGCTACGCCCGCCTCGGGGCGCGGGCGGCGAAACTGGCGAACGGGCTCCGGCGGCTCGGCGTGCGCGGCGACGAGCGCGTCGCCACCTTCGGCTGGAACAACCAGGACCACCTGGAGGCCTATCTGGCGGTCCCGGCGATGGGAGCGGTGCTGCACCCGCTGGACATCCAGCTCACGCCGGAGCAGGTCGGCTCCATCTCCGGCCACGCCGAGGACCGGATCGTCATCGTGGACGCCTCGCTCGCCGAGGGGTTCGCGAAGCTCCTGCCGGAGCTGACCACGGTACACACCGTGCTGGTCACCGGCACCGGCGATGCGCCCGCCCTCGACGGCCTCGGCAAGCAGGTCATCCCCTATGAGCGGGTGCTCGCCGAAGAGCCGGAGGACTTCGCGTGGCCCGACATCGACGAACGGTCGGCCGCGGCGATGTGCTACCCGACCGTCTACAGTCACCGTGCGAGCTGGCTGCACGCACTGACGGTCTGTTCCGGCAACGCGGCCGGGGTACGCGTCGACGACCGGCTGCTGCCCATCGTGCCGATGTCTCGCTACAGCGCCTGGGGACTGCCCTACGCCGCGCTGATGTCGGGTGCCGATCTGGTGCTGCCGGACCGGTTCCTGCGGCCCGAACCGCTGCTGCGGCTAGTGGAAGAGGCGCGACCGACGGTGTGCGGCGCGGAACCGGACGTCTGGCACGAGGTGATGTCCTATCTGGACGATCATCCCGAGCGAGACCTGTCGTCGTTGCGGCTGACCGTGACCGGAACGATCGAGGCGGAGATGTCGTGACGGCCCGGTGGCGCAACTGGGCAGGCAACCAGACCGCCCAGCCGCGGCGGGTGGCCAGACCGCGAACCACGGCGGAGGTCGCCGAGGTGATCAGCCAGGCTGCCAGCGAAGGTGAGCGGGTCAAGGCGATGGGGTCGGGCCACTCGTTCACGCCGATCGCCGCCACCGATGGGGTGCTGGTCGACCTCAGCCTGCTGTCGGGAGTCAGCTCGGCCGATCACGGCACCGGCCGGGTGTGGGTTCGGGGCGGCACTCCGCTGCACGTGCTGAACCGCGAGCTGGCCGAGCGCGGGCTGTCGATGAGCAACCTCGGCGACATCGACCGGCAGACCATCACCGGCGCCGTTGCCACCGCCACGCATGGCACGGGTGCGCGGCTCGGGGGCCTCGCCAGTCAGGTCAGCGCGATCGAGATCGTGCTCGCCGACGGTTCGATCGTCACCTGCGACCGGGAGACCGAGCCGGAGCTGTTCGACGCCGCCAGGGTCGGGCTGGGCGCGCTCGGCGTCATCACCGCCGTCGAGCTGCGGTGCGAGCCGGAGTACGCGCTGTCGGCCCGAGAACGGCCGCTGCCGCTGCCGTGGGTGCTGGACCGGATCCAGGACCTCGCCGACGAGAACGACCATTTCGAGTTCTACTGGTTTCCCTACACCGATGTGGCACTCACCAAGATCAATAACCGGCTGCCGGGCGGCGCGGCCCGCTCACCGCTGTCGCCGGTGAAAGCGTGGCTCGACGACGACTTCCTCGCCAACACGGTCCTCGGTTCGGCGCTGCGGCTCCCCCGGCGCTGGCCGTCGATCACGCCGCAGTTCACCCGGTTCGCCAGTCGCCTGCTCAGTGCGCGGGAGTACTCCGACACCGCGCACAAGGTGTTCTGCTCGCCGAGGCGGTTCAAGTTTGTGGAAGCCGAATACACCATCCCTCGCGAGGCGGTGGCAGAGGGCATCTCCCGGGTCAGGGCGATTCTCGACAGCGGCCGTCACCTGATCTCGATGCCGATCGAGGTCCGGTTCGCCGCTGCCGACGACATCCCGCTGTCCACCGCGTCCGGCCGGGACTCGGCCTATATCGCGGTCCACGTCTTCGAGGGTCAGCCGCACCAGGCGTACTTCGCCGAGGTCGAGGACGCGCTGGCCGACCTCGGCGCGCGACCGCACTGGGGCAAGCTCCACGGCTTTGCCGCCGATGACCTGCGTAGGGCGTATCCGCGGTTCGACGACTTCCTCGACGTCCGCCGGAAAGTCGATCCCGAGGGCAGGTTCGGCAACGCCTATCTCGACCGCGTCCTCGGGCCAGCGCGCACGGCTGCGTGACCGGTCGGCCGCTACGCGGAACGGCCGAGCTCGTGCTCCACGGCGCGGCGGATCCACGACGACACCGAGCGGTCGTCTGCCTCGGCTCGGCGCCGGACCTCTTCGAGTAGCTCGGTGGGAAACCGGACCGGAACCGGTTCGGTCAACCGCGCTCGTCGGCGCGGCCGCCCCACTGGTTCCTGGTTCTCCGGTCGAGCGTAGAACTCGTATTCCTCGTCAGGGGTCATCGGTCCCTCCGGTAGTGGGCGGCGAGGCCCGGAGCAGCCTCGTAACAACCAATAGGCCGACACCGGCGCGGATCGCCGTCGCGGGCTGGCGCCAACGGAACGACCAAGACCCGGCCGGACACCTCCGCGCACATCAGCCAATGCGCCGGAGGCTTCGCGGGATAGAACAGCGGGTCGCTGTCCCACACCTCGTACACGTCCTCCAACCCCAGCCTGGGGTGTTTGAACAGGTGGGCGGCCTGCGCATCGATCTCGAACGGGGCGTTCTCACGGAGCCGGTCCGGATCGAAACGCTCACTCACGTAGTTGATTGTATCACAAACGACTACGATCAAACCTGGTCCTCGTCGTTCGTGATCGTGCAGATCAACGTCGAGTCAGGGCAGCAGACCGGCCCGGCGGGCCTGATAGACGGTGGCGGTGCGGTTGTGGCAGCCGAACTTGCACATGATGCTCTTGAGGTACGACCTGACCGTCTCGACGGTCAGGTCCAGCCTGTTCGCCACCTCGGCGTTGTCGCAGCCGATCGCGACCTTGGCCAGCACATCGAGCTCTCGCAGACCGCGATCCGGGAGTTCGTGGGCGATCTCGCGAAGGCCGGCGAACAACTCCTGGACATCGTGGACGCTCAGCGGCTGTGATTGCGGTTCGGGCGCGGGCAGCGGGACGGCGGTGGCGTTCCGTGCCGTCGTGACCGCCATGTCCAGGAACCGGTCGCCGAAGACCAGCGGGCTGCGGGCGGCACCGTACACCAGCCGGCGTACCGCCCCGTCCCGCACGACCGGGACGGCGAAGAGCGATCGCAGTCCTTCCGCCGAGACCGGCCGGTCGTGCTCGTGCGTGATGCCCCGGGCGGCGGTGTAGTCGCCGACGACGACCGGACGACGGATCGAGATGCACTTCCCGCCGAGGCCGGAACTGACAGCGCTCGTCAGTCCTTTGAGATGTGTGGTGCGAGCGCCGCGGAACCGGTCGAGCACGAAGGATGTCCGGTCTGCGCTGACTTCGGCGGCGAATGCCACATCGACCAGGTCGAGCGATTTGACCGCGTCCACCGCCGCGCCGGCGTTCCAGCCAGCGGCTCCGTCATCCGGGGGCTGAGTCCGCACTACCGCTCCTTTCTCAACCCCTGTGACCCAGGAACCATACACATCAACGATGACGTTTTCCAGCTTTCGGTAGACGGGCCGCGGGCCGCTACCCACATTCGGGTGTGCCGGTCGGCCGACCGCCGCCGCTAGCTTGAGGTTCCTTCGACCATGGGAGGTTACGTTGACTACCAGCGAACCCAGTACCTCGACGAACACGATGCGGCGGGTCGCGATCGCCAGCGGGACCGGCACGACCATCGAGTTCTACGACTTCCTGATCTACGGAACCGCATCCGCGTTGGTGTTCGGCGACATCTTCTTCCCGGCGCTCGGTTCTGCGGCCGCCACCGTCGCCT
>WHUB01000088.1:0-6609 GCA_009377395.1 Actinophytocola sp.
AACACCGTCGAGCGCGACGCGCTGCTGATGGAGAAGTACCCGGACAAGTTCGTCCTCAACACCACCTTCGACGCCCGCGAGGGCGACGAGGGGCTGCGCAAGCTCGAGTCTGACGTGGCGCGCTGGGGCTGCACGGGCGTGAAGCTCTACACCGCCGAGTGGCGGGGCGCCTCCCGCGGCTGGGACCTCAAGAGCGACGAGGCGGCCCGCTACCTGGCGAAGTGCCAGGAGCTGGGCATCAAGAACGTCCACGTCCACAAGGGACCGACGATCTGGCCGCTCGACAAGGATGCCTTCGACGTCAGAGACATCGACCACGCGGCGACCAACTTCCCCGAGCTCAACTTCATCGTGGAGCACGTCGGGCTGCCGCGGATCGAGGACTTCTGCTTCATGGCCGTGCAGGAGCCCAACGTCTACGCCGGGCTCGCGGTCGTCGTCGGTGGGCTGATGCACGCCCGGCCGAGGTTCTTCAACAAGGTCATGGGCGAGCTGCTGTTCTGGCTCGGCGAGGACAAGCTGATCTTCGGCGCCGACTACGCCATCTGGGAGCCCAAGTGGCAGGTCGAGGGCTTCGTCGACTGGAACATGCCCGACACCGAGGAGTACTCCGACTACGGCCAGGTCAGCATCGAGGCGAAGAAGAAGATCCTCGGCCTCAACGCGGCCAAGCTGTACGATCTCGACGTTCCCGCTGAGCTTCGTCTCGAAGGCCAGCCGGTGGCAGAACCGGTTGCGGCATCGTGACAATGACGGCCTCAAGCTCTGCGGGCGCCATCACCGACCAGGCCGCCGGTGTCGCGGCGGCGGTCTGGTCGGCGCTGGCCACCGTGCGAGACCCCGAACTGGACGACCCGCTCACCGAGCTCGGGTTCGTCTCCCACCACGAGGTCACGCCCGGCGGCGAGGCGGTGGTGCGGCTGCGGCTGCCCACCTACTTCTGCGCGCCGAACTTCGCCTACCTGATGGTCGCCGACGCCCACGACGCGGTGTCGGCGGTGCCGGGCGTGACGCGGGCCGACGTCCAGCTGGAGGACCACTTCGCCGCCGACGCCATCAACACCGGCGTCGCGGCGCGAGCGGGCTTCGTCGCGTCGTTCGCGGGCGAGGCGGCGGACGAGCTGGACGAGCTGCGGGCGAGTTTCCTGCGCAAGGCGGTGCTGGCGGGCACCGACCGGGTGTGCCGGTCGCTCGTCGCCGCCGGCGCCGACCCGGCCCGGCTCGCCGATCTCACCCTCGCCGACGCGCCGGAGGGCCCGGACCTGTGGCGGCTCATCGACCGCAGGCACGAGCTCGACCTGCCGTGCGGCCACCGCGACGCTTTGATCATCGACCCCGCGACGGGCGAGCCGGTCGAGTCCGAGGGGCTGCGGATGCATCTGGGGCTCGCGCGGGCGACGCGCGTGAGCCAGGAAGCCAACTCCGGAGTGTGCCGAGGCATGTTGGCCGTGCGGTACCCCGGCAATAACGAATAAGGAGACCACCATGAAGGCCGTCAGGGTGCACAAGTACCACCAGCAGCCGACCATCGACGAGGTCCCCGATCCGAAAGTGACGGGGCCGTTCGACGTCGTCGTCAAGATCGGCGGGGCTGGTGTCTGCCGCACCGACCTGCACATCATCGAGGAGCAGTGGGCCGACAAGACCGGCGTCGCACTGCCCTACACCATCGGGCACGAGAACGCGGGCTGGGTGCACGAGGTCGGCTCGGCAGTGTCCAATGTGGCCGTCGGGGACACGGTGATCCTGCACCCGACGCCGACGTGCGGGCTGTGCCGGGCGTGCCGGGCGGGCGACGACATGCACTGCTCCGACAACGCCTTCCCTGGCATCGACTCCGACGGCGGCATGGCCGAGTACCTGCTGACCTCGGCGCGGGCCTGCATCAAGCTCGACCCGGGCACCCGCCCCGAGGACGTCGCCGCGCTGGCGGACGCGGGCATCACCGCCTACCACGCCGTCCGCAAGGCGGCGCCGCTGCTGTATCCCGGCACGACGTGCGTCGTCAACGGCGCGGGCGGGCTGGGCCACATCGGCATCCAGTCGCTGCGGGCGCTGACCGCGACCAACATCGTCGTTGTCGACAAGAACGCCGAGGCGCTGGAGCTGGCGAAGAAGCTCGGCGCCGACGACACCGTGCTCGCCGACGGCAAGCACGTCGACACGGTGCTGGACATGACCAACGGCAACGGCGCCGAGGTGGTGCTCGACTTCGTCGCCGAGCAGGGCGCGCAGCAGGACGCCTTCGCCATGACGCAGCGGGCGGGCTCGCACTTCGTCATCGGCTACGGCAGCAACATCGACATCCCGACGATCGACATCATCTCCACCGAACGCAACGTGATCGGCAATCTGGTCGGCACCTACAACGACCTCGTCGAGCTGATGGTGCTGGCACAGGCGGGCAAGGTCACGCTGCACACCAAGAAGTATCCCCTCGATGCCGCACTCGACGCGCTGGCCGATCTCGACGCCGGTCGTGTCCGGGGCCGCGCGATTCTCACCCCCTGACCGCACACACAGGACGAGGAGATCCCACCATGGCCAAGGAACTGCGCTTCGGACCGCAAGCCCGCGACCTGCTCCTGACCGGAGTGGACAAGCTGGCGGAGGCGGTCAAGTCAACGCTCGGCCCCAAGGGCCGCAACGTGATCTTGGAGCAGATCACCGGCTCGCCGGTGGTCACCAACGACGGCGTGACCATCGCCCGCGAGATCCACCTGAAGGACCAGTTCGAGAACATGGGCGCGCAGCTGGTCAAGGAAGCCGCCATCAAGACCAACGACATCGTCGGTGACGGCACCACGACGGCGACGGTGATCGCGCAGGCCATCGTGCACGAGGGCATGAAGGCGATCGGCGACGGCGGCAACCCGGTGCTGGTCAAGCGCGGCATCGACAACGCCGTCGGACTGCTGGTCGAGCACCTGCAGCGGGTGGCGCACCCGGTCGAGTCCGAAGAGGACTACGCCCGGGTCGCGTCGATCTCCGCCAACGACGACGAGGCGGTCGGCGCGGTGATCGGCAGGGCGCTGCACACCGTCGGCGACACCGGCATCGTCACCATCGAGGAGTCACCGACGATCGGCATGAGCGTCGACTTCGTCGAGGGCTTCGAGTTCGACAACGGCTACATGTCGCCCTACCTGGTCACCGACCCCGGCAGGCTGGAGGCGGTGCTCGACGACCCGTACATCCTGCTGTGCACCGAGAAGATCACCAAGGTGCAGCAGCTCATGCCACTGCTCGACAAGATCATGCGCGATCCCAGGCCGCTTGTGGTCATCGCGCAGACGGTCGAGGGCTCGGCGTTGAGCATGCTGGTACACAACCACACCAACGGCACGTTCAAGTCGACCGCGATCCAGGCGCCCGGCTTCGGCGACCGCAGGCTGCACAAGCTGGAGGACATCGCGGCCATCACCGGCGGCGCGGTGGTGTCCAAGCAGTCCAGCTTCTCGCTGGAGTCCATGACGCTCGAGCACCTCGGCCGGGCGCGGCAGGTGCTGGTCACCGAGAACTCGACCACCATCGTCGACGGCGCCGGTGGCGGCGAGCGGGTCGAGCACCGGGTCAGCCAGCTGCGGGCGGAGCTGGAGCGGGCGCGGTTCGGCGTCGACGAGGACGTGCTGACCGAGCGCATCGGCGCGCTGACCGGCAAGGTGGCGGTGATCAGGGTCGGCGCCGCGACCCCGGCCGAGCTGAAGGAGCTGCAGCACCGGGTCGAGGACGCGCTGTCGGCCACCCGCGCCGCGATGGCCGAGGGCATCGTGGCGGGCGGCGGCGCGGCACTGCTGCACGCCGAGAAGGCCCTCGCCGACATCGGGCTGGAAGGCGACTACGCCACCGGCGCCGAGATCGTGCGGCGGGCGCTGACCGAACCGGCGCTGCTGATCGCGGGCAACGCCGGGTACCAGGCGCGGGAGGTGGTCAACCACACCATGACGCTGTCCGACGACGAAGGTTTCGACGCGCTCCACGACCGCTACGGCAACATGATCGAGATGGGTATCATCGACCCGCTGCGGGTGTGCCGCTCGGCGTTGCAGAACGGCGCGTCGGTCGCGGGTCTGCTGCTCACGACGAACTCGCTGGTCGCGGAGGAGCAGACGCCGTGGGGCGGCAGCCCGGCGTTGATGACCGAGTTCGGTCCGCTCGACGAAGGACTCAACCAACCATCCCCGGACGCGAGCACGCCGCAGTCGCTCGGTCTGGGGCCGTCCGTCGGCTAGGAGGCCCACGTGATCTTCATCGTCGTCAAGTTCACCATCCGTCCCGAGTACAGCGACAGCTGGATCGAGGCGGTGTCGGACTTCACCGCGGGAACCCGCGCCGAGCCCGGCAACCTGTTCTTCGAGTGGTCCAAGAGCCTGGAACAGGATCACCAGTACGTGCTGGTGGAGGGCTTCGCGTCGCCCGAGGCGGGTGAGGCGCACGTGAACTCGGAGCACTTCAAGAAGGCGATGAGCTGGATGCCGGACTACATCGCGACCACCCCGGAGATCATCAACGCCGAGATCCCCAACGAGGGGTGGGGTGCGATGGGCGAGCTGACACCGAGCGAGCCATGACGGACGGGCTCGAACGGGTCAGGCTGCTGATCGGCGGCAAGGAGGTCGACGCGGCCTCGGGCGCGACGTTCGAGTCGCAGAACCCCTATACCGGCCGGAGCTGGGCGGTGCTGTCCGACGGTGGTGTCGAGGACGTCGACTCCGCCGTCGCGGCGGCCCGGCAGGCGTTCGACGGCGAGTGGGGCCGGACCACCGGGCAGCGGCGGGCCGCGCTGTTGCGACGGCTGGCGGAGCTGATCGGCGAGCACGCCGAGACGCTGGCACGGCTCGAGGTCAACGACTCCGGCAAGCTGTTCCGGGAGATGATCGGCCAGCTCACCGCGCTCGGCGGCTGGTACCACTACTACGCCGGACTCGCCGACAAGCTGGAAGGCCGCCAGATCCCGGCGCCCAACCCGGACTACCTGGTCTACACCCGCAAGGAGCCGGTCGGGGTGGTCGCGGCCATCACGCCGTGGAACTCGCCGTTGCTGCTGCTGACCTGGAAACTCGCACCGGCGCTCGCGGCGGGCTGCACCGTCGTGGTCAAGCCGTCCGAGCATGCCCCGGTGTCGACGGCCGCGTTCGCGGCGCTGTTCGAGCAGGCCGGTTTCCCGCCGGGCGTCGTCAACGTCGTCACCAGCCAGTCCCGCGAGGTGGGTGCGCACCTCGCGGGACACCCCGGCGTGGACAAGGTGTCGTTCACCGGCTCGACCGCGACCGGCAGGGCGGTCGCGCGGGCGGCGGCGGAGAACCTGACCGCGGTGAGCCTCGAACTCGGTGGCAAGTCGCCCCAGGTCGTCTTCGGCGACGCCGACCTCACGGCCGCGGCGAACGGCGTCGTGGCCGGGGTGTTCGCGGCCGCCGGCCAGACCTGCATGGCCGGCTCGCGGCTGATCGTGCACGAGAGCGTGCACGACGAGCTGGTCGAGCTGATCGCCGCGCGAGCGGCGGAGATCCGGCTCGGTGATCCGCAAGACCCGGCGACCGAGATGGGGCCGATCGCGAACCAGCCGCAGTACGAGAAGGTGCTCGGGTTCCTGCGGCAGGCGGCGGCGGACGGCGCGACCGTCGCCACCGGCGGCGCGGCGGACGAGCAGCTCGGCGGGTACTTCGTGCGGCCGACCGTGCTCACCGGCGTGACGCCCGACGCCACGGTGGTGCGCGAGGAGGTCTTCGGCCCGGTGCTGGCGGCGTATCCGTTCAGCCACGAGGAGGAGGCGGTCCGACTGGCCAACGACACCCCGTACGGGCTGGCGGGCGCGGTGTGGACCAAGGACGTCCACCGTGCGCACCGGGTGGCGGCGCGGCTGCGGGCGGGCACGGTGTGGATCAATGCCTACCGGGCGGTGGCGCCCGGCGTGCCGTTCGGCGGCTACGGGCAGTCCGGGCTCGGCCGGGAGAACGGCATCGACGCCATCGAGGCGTACACGGAGAACAAGTCCGTCTGGGTCGAGCTGTCCGGCACAACGCGAGACCCCTTCACGCTGGGCTGATGTCACCCGTTTGCGAGCCAGAAATCTCAAAGTGAGACAGAGCTGTCTATCGACGTCCGTTATCCTGATGAAGCGGCGCTCCATGTGATTCACATCACCACACAACCTGTGGCGAGGCGCCGCAGCCGGGAGGTGAGACCGTGGCCCACCTGGAGGGTCTGGACGCCGCGAAGGTCGCGACGGCGCGGGAGCGGTTTCTGTGTTCCGAGGCCGTCAACGCCGAGGAGGTGCGCGACACGATCCTCAAGTCGTGGCACCGTTCCCGGAGCTGGCGGGTGGCTGCCGACCGCATCCGGCTGCCCTATGTCAAGGACCCGGAACGCGACTCGCCGCTGATCCGCAGCGCGGCGCCGGTACTCGGCAGGCTGCAGGAACAGCTCAACGACCTGCCGGTCAGCGTCATCCTCACCGACGCGAACGGGGTTGTGCTCGACCGCAGGACCGACGACTCCAGCCTGGAGCGCTATCTCGACCGCGTCCAGCTCGCGCCGGGGTACAGCTACGCCGAGGAGTTCGTCGGCACCAACGGCATCGGCACCGCGCTCGAGGGGCTGCAACCGGCG
>WHUB01000088.1:6618-15531 GCA_009377395.1 Actinophytocola sp.
CACCGAGTACCTTCGCGCCTGCCGCAGGGGCCACGGCATCGTGTTCGCGCTCGACAACGATCTGTTCGTCACCAACGAGCACGCCCGCGAGGTGCTGTCCCCGCACGACCAGGACGCGCTGCTCGCCAAGGCGGCCGACGCCATGGGCGCGCGGCAGCACGTCGCGCTGACCGTCGAGCTGCCGAGCGGCGCGCAGGCGCGGATGTCGGTCACCCCGGTCACGAGCGCGGCCGGCCCGGCAGGCGGTGTGGTGCGCGCGAAGATGGTCCGGCGCGGCGAGCTGCCGCACGTCAACGTCGACCAGAAGCCGATGCTGCCGGGCATCGTCGGCTCCGGCGCGCTGTGGGTGCACGCCTGCCAGGAGGTCGTCAGCCACCACGCCGCGGGCGAATGGCTGCTGCTGGAAGGCGAGCCGGGGGTCGGCAAGCTGGCGGTGCTCAAGGCCGTGCACACCCGGTCGAACTCCACCGCGCCGTGCACCATGATCGACTTCGCCGAGCCGGATGACGGCGAATGGGTCACGCGGCTCAAGCAGTGCCTCGCCGACGGGCAGGGCACGCTGGTGCTGCGCCACGTCGACGCGCTGCCCGCCGAGCGCCAGCCGCAGCTCGGCAGGGAGCTGTCGGCGGCGAACGCGGAGGCGACGCCGTGGGTCGTCGCGACCACGAGCGCGTCCCGCGAGCGGATCGGCGAGGACGTGCTCCGGCATTTCCCCAGCTCGGTGACCGTGCCGCCGCTGCGCCACCACATCGACGACCTCGACGAGCTGGTGCCGTTCCTGCTGCTGAAGCTGAGCAAGGCGACGCGGCTGATGTGCGCGCGGACCACCATCCAGCTGCTCATGCGGGCGACCTGGCCCGGCAACATCTCCCAGCTCCGGCAGGTGCTGCGCAAGGTGGTGCGGCACCGCCGCTCGGGCACGGTGCTGCCGGAGGACCTGCCGCCGGAGTGCCGCTCGGTGACCCGGCGGGTGCTCACCCCGCTCGAGTCGATGGAGCGCGACGCCATCGTCAGGGCGCTGCTCGACGCCGACGGGAACAAAACGACAGCCGCGCGAGCACTGGGCGTCTCGCGCGCGACCATCTACCGCAAGATCCGCGAGTACGGCATCGACGTCCCTGGCTGATGTCTCAAACTGCGACCACCGGACCCGCCTCGGCGAGGTTTCCTTGAGGTGGAGGTGGTCGTGATGCCACAACGAACGGTCAGCGTCGTCCCGTCGCCCCGGGCGCGCGCGATGCTCGCCGCGGTGGCCGACGGTCGCGCCGAGGTATCGGACAGCTGCGAGCCGGACATGTTCATCGACGGGCTGGCCTGCTGCGACCAGACGCTGGCGCACGCGCTGACCCATGCCGGTCTCATCCGCCCCATCGGCCCGGCCAGGCCCACCGGCCGTCACGGCGTGACCCTGACCGCGCTGGGCATCGAGGCGCTCGCGACGGGTATGCCCATGCCGCAGCGGGAAGCGAGCTGAGAATGCTCGACCTCGAGGAGCGTGACGGCGTCGCCGTGATCCACCTGCACGGGCAGGGTCACAACCGGCTCGACATCGCGTTGTTGCGGCGGCTGGCGGCGGCGATGGAGTTCATCGGCCCGTCGCGGCCGGTGGTGCTGACCGGGCACCGGGCGACGTTCGCCATCGGCGCGGAGGTGACGGCCACCGGAGAGTTGTTCGCCGCGCAGGACGCAGCGTTGACGGCGGTGGCCGGGCATCCGGCGCCGGTCGTCGCGGCCGTGAACGGCGACGCCATCGACACCGGCTTCGCGCTCGCCGCCGCGGCGGACGTCCGGCTGATGGAGCGCGGGCTGATCGGCACGGTCTTCTCGCCGTGCGGCGCGGCGCCGCTGTCGGCCGTGGGACGTGAACTGGTGCGCGCGGCCTTCGCTCGCTGCGGTGCGCCGACATCCGGCGCGCAGGCCTTCACGGCGGCGGAGGCGGAGGCCGCCGGGTTCGTCGAACGCCCGAGGCGGCTCACCCACCTCGTAGCCGAAGCCGTCCAGCACGCGCGGGCGGCCGATGGCCGTACGGTGGCTTACGCTCTCTAGATGGCCGATGTGCTGATTCGCGACCTGCCCGATGACGTCGTCACGGAAATCGACGCGCGGGCCGCTCGCCTCGGCCTGTCCCGGAATGAGTACCTGCGACGGGTGCTCAGCCAGTTGGGGCGGCGCGGAGGTTCAGCCGTGGAAGCCGACGGCTTGCGCTGGTTCGCCGATACCTTCGGCGACCTGTCAGACCGAGACGTTATGGGTGGCGCGTGGCGGTAACAGGGCAGAGACACCATGGCTGATCGCCGAGATCACCGGCCAACCCCTCGAACGACTGCGGTAGTGACGCCGAGCAGGGCCGCGCCCGGGTGCGGACGCGGCCCTGTGGAGTGGCCCCTTACGACTCGCCTCCTTCGGGGCGGTCCGGTGTGGCTGCGGCGCCCATGCGGGGTGTCGCGGCCGGGTAGCGGATGTTCTCCACCATCTCCTCCAGATGCTTCGGCGGTGGCGCCGTCATCTTGGACACGATGATCGCCACGATGAAGTTGACGGCCGCGCCGATGGTGCCGATGCCCTCCGGGCTGATGCCGAAGAAGCCCTCGTGCTCGGCGGTCCCGAACACCTCCAGCGTGTAGATCATGTACGTGATCGTCAGCGCGAGCCCGGCGACCATGCCCGCCGCGGCGCCCTTCGCGTTGCACCGCTTCCAGAAGATGCCCAATATCAGGGCCGGGAAGAAGCTGCACGCGGCGAGCCCGAACGCGAATGCCACGACCTCCGCGACGAACGCGGGCGGGTTGATGCCCGCGACGATCGCCACGATCACCGCAAGACCCATGGCGATCCGGCCGACCGTCAGCCGCTCGTAGTCGTCGGCGTGCTTGCGGATCCGGCGGAAGTAGAAGTCGTGCGACACCGACGACGAGATCACCAGCAGCAGGCCCGCCGCCGTCGACAGCGCCGCTGCCATACCACCTGCCGCGACCAACCCGATGATCGGCGCCGGCAGCCCCGCGATCTCCGGGGAGGCCAGCACCAGGATGTCGTTGTTGATCGTCAGGTCAGCGCCGGCAGCGGGATCGTTGCTGACCGAGTTGATCGTGTCGACGCCATCCTTGACGCTGACCAGTCCGGTGCGCGCCCAGTTCTCGATCCACTGCGGCAGCGCGTTCACCGAGGTGCCGTTGATGCCTTCCAGCAGGTTGAGCTTGGTGAACGCGCCCACGGCGGGGGCCGTGGTGTAGAGCAGCGAGATGAACAGCAGCGCCCAGAACGCCGAGTGCCGCGACCCCCGCACCGTCCGGGTGGTGTAGAACCGGATGATCACGTGCGGCAGGCCGGCGGTACCGATCATCAGCGCCATCGTCACCAGGAACATGTCGAGCATCGGCTGCTGGGCGAACGCCTCCGTGTACTGCTCCAGCCCCATCTGGGCGCCGATCGCGTTGAGCTCGTCCAGGATCTGGCCGAACGACACCTGCGGGATCGGGATCCCGGTGACCTGCTGGGCCACCGCCACCGCGGGGATCAGGTAGGCGATGATCAGCACGGTGTATTGGGCCACCTGCGTCCACGTGATGCCCTTCATGCCGCCCAGCACCGCGTACAGGAAGATCACACCCGCCGCGATCAGCACGCCGCCGGTGAGGCCGATGCCGAGGAAGCGGCTGAACACGATGCCGCCGCCGTTCATCTGGCCCACGACGTAGGTGAACGAGATGATGACCGCAGCCGCGGCCGCCAACGTGCGCACCCCTTCGGAGTAGCGCTCGCCGACGAACTCCGGCACCGTGTACTTGCCCCATTTCCGCAGGTAGGGGGCCAGCAGCATGGCCAGTAGCACATACCCGCCGGTCCAGCCCATCAGATAGACCGAGCCGTCGGAGCCGAGGAAGGCGATCAGGCCCGCCATCGAGATGAACGACGCCGCCGACATCCAGTCCGCCGCGATCGCGGCACCGTTGGCCACGGTCGGCACGCCGTGCTTGGCGACGTAGAAGCTCTCGGTCTCGCTCACCCGGCTGCGCCAGGCGATGTAGATGTAGACACCGAACGACAGGACAATGAAGATCGTCGTCCAGAGCTGGATCTCGCTCACAGCCGCTCACCGTCCTCGTCGCGCTCGCTGACGCCGTACTCGTCGTCGAGCCGATCCATCCGGACCGCGTAGATGAGGATCAACACCAGGAACGTGTAGATCGCGCCCTGCTGGGCGAACCAGAAGCCCAGCGGAAAACCCGCGATCTCGATCTTGTTGAGCTGTTCGACGAACAGGATGCCGCAGCCGAACGACACGATGAACCAGACACTCAGCAAGATCATCATGAGTCGCAGGTTCTTGCGCCAGTACTCGCGGCGCCAGTCGCCCGCAGGCGGGCTGTGCTCGTCATACCTCGAATGCGTCACCGCTCCGACTCCTTTCGCCCTGTCGCGCGTGCTCAGCGCACCGCCCGCGCGGGCGAAAGATCAAGGACGACCGCCCCGGCGGTGACGATGAGTTTCCGAACGGTCGGAGCCGCCCGCGAACGTGCTTCGCCGCGTCGCCCCAACCGTTCGCGGCCGCGATCGAACCGCTAGGAGCCGGTAGCCGACCGCTGGGCAACGAACACTGTCGGCATCGGCTGGGCCGCTCCTAGCCTTCAGGGCATGTCGTCGGTTATGGCAGCGAACGGGACCCGGCCTGCTCGTCGGCGCGTCATGCACGTGGGCACTGGTGGCATGATCCTGGGTGGACTGCTCATGGTGGTGGGGTCGCCGATGCCGTGGGTGTCGACTCCGGTCGGCAGCCTGTCCGGTGCCGCGGGCGCGGGGCTGTGGACGTTGTGCGCGGGTTTCCTCGCGATCGCGGGAGCCCTCCTCCCCCGCCGGCGAGTCGCGTTCGTCCACGCCGTGGTGCCGGGGGTCGCAGCAGCACTGATCGTGAGCTGGCAGCTGGTACGGCTGGTGCAGATCAGCGCGAGCACCGACGCCTGGGGCAAGGTGCTGCCGGGCATCGGTCTGGTGCTCGTGGCGGGCGGCGCGGTCGTCCTGCTGCGTTCGGCGAAGCGGATCCGCGCGGCCGAATAGTTCCGGTCGCGCCGGGAAGCTGGCTAGGGTGCGTAATGTGCGCGATTCCGGTGCTCCTTCGCCGCTGACGCCCGACGACTACGACATGCCCGCCGACGTCGACGCGTCCTTCCGCACGGTGCGCAGGGTCGCCGTCGGGCACTTCGTGGTGTTCCTGTGCGTCGTGGCCGCCGTGCCGGTGCTGACGCTGACCGTCGACTGGTGGTCCGCGGGCAGCCTCATCGGCGGGCTGAGCCCCAGCTTCGTCATGGCGGCCTTCGGGCTGTACGTGTTCTTCTTCGCCCTCGCCGCGGCCGCGGCCACGCTGTCGAACGGGGTCGAGGAACGCATGCTCGGCACGCAGGAGCGCGAGCCCGCCGAGGAGCGCGACGAGCCATGACCTCGGCAAGCGTACTCGCGCTCGCGGCGCTGCTGCTCGCGGTGACGGTGCTGGCCTTCCTGCTCCGCCCCGGCCGGACGTCGACCCTGGAGTTCTACCTCGCCGGCCGCAGGGTCGGTGTTGCCACCAACGCCTGCGCGATCTGCGGCGACTACTTCTCCGCCGCGTCGTTCCTCGGCGTCGCCGCCGCCGTTTATGTGTCCGGATTGGACGGTGTCTGGTACGCGACCGGATTTGCGGCCGGCTTCGTGCCGGTGCTGCTGTTCGTCGCCGCTCCGCTGCGGCGGTTCGGCGAATTCTCCATCCCGGACTTCCTCGGCCGCAGGCTCGACTCCGACCGGGTGCGCCTCATCGCGGTGACGGTGGTGCAGCTGATCATCCTGTCGTACCTGGTGCCGCAGGCCGTCGGCAGCGGCATCACGTGGGAACTGCTCGTCGGCGCGGGAATGTTCGGCCTGTCGCCGTACGCCACCGGCGTGGTGCTGTCCACAGTGGCCATCACCACCCTGGTCGTGCTCGGCGGGATGCGGGGCACCACCTGGACGCAGGCGGTGCAGTTCCTGCTGTTGCTCGCCGCGTTCGTGTGGCTTGCCGTCGCCGTGCTCACGTCCGGGTTCAGCTACCCGCAGGCGGTCTCCGAACTGAGCTCGGAGCCGCTCGCCAACCCCGTGCTCTCCGGCGGCGAGTGGCGGCTGGCCACCGAACCGAACCATCTCGACCCCAGCACGCCGGCGACGTTCGGCGAGCCGGGCGGGCGCTACGGGCCACTCGGCCAGCTCACGCTCATGGTCACGCTCGTGATGGGCACCGCGGGCTTGCCGCACATCATGAACCGTTACTTCACCAGCCCCACCGGCACCACAGCACGCATGACCACGATCTGGGTGCTGGGCCTCGCCGGCGTGTTCTACACCCTCGCGGTGCTGCTCGGCACGGCCGCACGCGCGCTGATCGCCGAGGCGGTACCGGGGCGGCCGTGGCTGGCCGAGCTCACCGTGGACGGCGTGCTGCGGGTGCCCGAACACGCACCGCTGGTGCTCGGCCGCATCTATGGCGGCGACGCCGGACTGACCTTCATCGCCATCGGGGCGTTGATCGCCGTCATGTCCACCATCGCGGGGCTGCTGCTCGCCTCGGCGGCCTCCTGGGGTCACGACGTCTACGAACGCCACATCAACCCGGCAGCGAGCCAGCGCCAGGCGGTGTGGGCCGGGCGCGGGGCCGTGATCGTGGTGGCGGTGTTCTCGGCCGTCCTGGCGCTCGGGCTGCGGCCAGACTCGCTCACGGCGCTGTTCCCGTCCATCGTGGCGACCATGGTGACCTGGGCGTTCGCGCTGGCAGGCTCCGCGCTGGCGCCGGTGTTCATCCTGGCGATCTGGTGGCGCGGCACCACCTCGCGCGGCGCGGGCGCCGGCATGATCACTGGGGCCGTGGTCGCCATCGGCATGTTCGCCAGCGCCCCCTGGGTCGCCGATCCGGGCGCGAGCGAGGTGCTGCTCGCGCCGACCATCGTCGCCGCGCCCCTCGCGGTGGCCGTCACGGTGCTCGTCTCGCGACGCACCGAACCGCCCGAGGACCTCGACCGGCTATGGCTGCGGCTGCACGGCACGGCAGGCGACCGGCGGGCGGCGCGGCTGGCGCGACTGACCATCGCGGGCGTCGGGGAGGGTAAGCGATGAGCCGGGGAACGCTGCCGCTCGCCGGTGCGATGGTGCTGGCGTGGAGCCTGGTGTACCTGGTCACACAGCTCGCGGCGGACCCGCCGCTCGAAGCCGGGGTGACGATCCTGATCGGTCTTGCGCTGACGATCGCGCTGATCGTCGGCTACCCCTCGGCCTTGCGGGGTCCGCGCAAGCCGCGACCGCCGCGCCAACCGGGCAGGCACGGCAGCACCATCGCCGCCATGGGGCGGTCCATGCCGCTGCGATCCGGGCTGACCCCCGAGACGGCCCAGCGCGCCGTCAAGCTGCTGCACCCGCTGCTCGGCGCGGACGCCGTGGCGATCACCGACCAGGAGCGGGTGCTGGCCTTCGTCGGGCCGGGCTCCGATCACCACACCGTCGGCGACGCGCTGCGGACCGAGTCCGCCGCCCGGGTGCTGGCCAAGGGCAAGACCAGTGTGGTGCGCAGCAAGGCGAAGCTGGGCTGCCCCGAGCCGAGCTGTCCGCTGCGCAGGGCGGTGATCTCACCGTTGTCGATCGGCAAGCGGGTGGTCGGCACACTGAAGGTGTACCGGCTCGACGACATCCCGCCGCAGCGTGAGCTCGTCGAGGGGCTCGCCGGGATCCTGTCGCTGCACCTGGAGCTGGCCGAGATGGACCGGGAACGCAAGCTGGCCGTCGACGCCCGGCTGGACGCGCTGCGCGCGCAGATCAACCCACACTTCCTGTTCAACACGCTCAACACCATCGCCTCCAAGGCCCGTACCGACCCGGAGGAGGCCCGCAGGCTGCTGCTGCGGCTGTCGGACTTCTTCCGCTACGCGGTGCGCCAGGACGGGCAAACGGTCGAGTTCGGGCAGGAGTACTACTTCGTGCGCACCTACGTTTCGCTGGAGCAGGCGCGCTACGGCGACCGGCTCAAAGTGCGCTACGACATCGACCCGCAGGTGCTCACGGCGAACGTGCCGGTGCTGACGATCCAGCCGCTGGTGGAGAATGCCGTCAAGCACGGCCTCGCCGACAAGGTCGACGGCGGCACCGTGCAGCTCAAGGCGCGGGTCGACCCGCTGACGCGCACCACGTCGATCCGCGTGTCCGACGACGGGGTAGGAATCCCGCCCGACGTGCTCGACAAGCTGACCTCGCGCGATGCGGCGAACGGGGGAGTCGGGCTCAGCAACATCTCCCAGCGCTTGGAAGTGCTCTACGGCGAGCGCTATCGTCTCGACATCCAGTCGAACGACGGTGCCGGCACCGTCGTCGAGCTGCAGATTCCATTGAGGTGATCGCGTGCGGGCCCGATGCCTGATCGTCGACGACGAGGCGCCGGCACGGGAGGAACTGCGCTACCTGCTCGGCGAGTTCGACCAGGTGCAAGTCGTGGGCGAGGCCACCAACGCCGAGGAGGCGCTCACCCTGCTGCGCTCGCTCGCCTACGACATCGTGCTGCTCGACATCCGCATGCCCGGCGGGTCCGGCATCGAGGTGGCCGAGGCGCTGCGGTCCGGGCCGCACCCACCGAAGGTCATCTTCACCACGGCGTATCCGGACTACGCGCCCGAGGCGTTCGACCTCGACGCGGCCGACTACCTGGTCAAACCCTTCGACGCCGAGCGGCTCGGGCGGGCACTGGCACGGGCGTTGGAGCCCGTGGCCGACATCCCGGCGGCGTCGGAGGCCGAACCCACCGACCCGCTCGGCCGTATCCCAGTGCAGCAAGGCGACCGCACGGTGCTGGTCGACGCGTCGTCGATCATCTTCGCCACCGCCGCGCGCGGCTACTCCTACCTCCAGCTCGCCGGCGACCGGGTGCTGGTG
>WHUB01000089.1:0-8196 GCA_009377395.1 Actinophytocola sp.
AACCGGAGTGCGTCCCGCCGGCATGGCTGGACCCGCGCCAGACACCCCTCCGCAACCAGACCTTCCACCCCATCGCACCCGACACCAGCTAGGCCGCGTGCGGCGCTCGCCGCCGCAGCGCTGGGCTGAGCAGGCAAAAGTCGATGACCTGCCAGCCCGAGCAGAGCCTGCTCAGGCAGCACGTGGTCGCGAACGCGATCCGGCGGGACCGCTCGTGCACGGCGGCGTTGACGTGCAGGATGTGCTCGCCCGCATGGCCACAGTGCACCCGGTTGACGGCGAAGCACCGACCGAGCCACGGCTGCGGGTCGGTGCGCAGCCGCTGCCGCAGCGGCTCGCTGAGCCGGTCCCGTAGCGAGTCGGCCGACCGGGTGCCCGCCGCCACCTCGACCAGCGCCGTGACGAGCTGGCCGAGCGTGGCGTCGCACGGGCGGTGGGCGTGCCTGCCGTCGGCGGTGAGCCCGGAGCCGTACAACGCCGTGACCGTGCCGAGCGGGAGCCGCGAGCTGGCCGTCGTGCGGACGCTCCGGCGGCGACGGCGCGGGTTCGTATGGCGCGAGCGGCCGGACACCGGCCCTGCGGTAGGACACGCGCGACTCCTCTCGGTTCGGTGCGGTGACAACCGCGGTCACGAACACCGAGGGCGCGGCGCCTCAGATCAGGACGAGGACTACCCGTATGGGTGTGAGCTGAGTCCTAGCCCCGCCGGGCCAGCTCGAAGCACAGCACCGCGGCGGCCGCCGAGACGTTGAGCGACTCCACCTCGCCGTGCAGCGGGATCGACAGCCACTCCGACACCAGCGCGCTCACCTCGTCGCTGACGCCGACCGTCTCCGCGCCGAGCACGAACGCGGCGCTGCCGGGCAGGTCGGCGTCGAACAGGCCGGTCGCGGCCTGCGCGCCGAGGCCGTAGAGCGGGTACCCGGCGTCGGACAGCTCGGAAGCGGCCTCGGCTGCCGTCGCGCACCGCAGCACCGGGGCGCGGAACGCGACCCCGGCCGACGCCTTGACCACGAGCGGGTCCAGCGAGGCGACGCCCTTGCGCGGCACGACGATGCCCTCGATGCCCGCCGCCGTCGCGGTGCGCAGGATCATGCCGACGTTGGCCTGCGTGGTGATGCCGTCGAGCAGCAGCAGCCGCCGCGGCCGGGGGCTTTCGGCGAGCGCGGCCGTCAGCGGCCGCATGTGCGGCGCGACGACGTCGGCCAGCACCCCCTGGTCCTGCTTGCCGTTGCCCGCCAGCACCTTCACCCGATGCGCGCTCGCCGACGTCACCGGGATCGACCGCGCCTGCGCCGCGTTCCTGATGTCGGCGAGCGAGCTGCCCCGCGCAGAGTCGGCGATGATCACCTTGTCGATGTCGAGCGAGGTGTCCGCGAGCGCCTCGAGCACCGGTTTACGCCCGTAGACCGTCAGGAACCGATCCTTGGGGGAGACCTCTGCGTGCACGCTGCGAGCGTACGCCCGTACTGTTGTGCCAGGATCGACACCATGCCGGACCGCCTCTCCGCACTCGACGCTTCCTTTCTGTATATGGAGGACAGGTCGACGCCCATGCACGTGGGCGGGGTCGCGGTGTTCGAGCGGCCGGAGGTCGGCTTCGACTTCGAGCTGATGTGCAAGCTGATCAACCACCGGCTCGGCTACCTGCCCCGCTACCGGCAGCGGGTGATGCGGGTGCCCGGACACCTCGCGCGGCCGGTGTGGGTCGACGACGTCGACTTCGACCTGAACTACCACGTGCGGCGCTCCGCGCTGCCCGCCCCCGGCACCGACGCGCAGCTGTTCGAGCTGGTCGCGCGGCTGCTCGCCCGGCCGCTCGACCAGGGCAGGCCGCTGTGGGAGGCGTACTTCGTCGAGGGACTGGCAGGCGACCGGATCGCGCTGGTGACCAAGACCCACCAGTCGATGGTCGACGGCATCGGCACCATCGAGCTCGGCCAGCTCATCCTCGACCCGGCGCCGGGCGAGCTCGACCCCGCCGACGACGAGGTGTGGCTGCCCGGCAAGACGCCGAGCAGGACCGAGCTGATGCTCGACGCGGTCGCCGAGACGGTGCAGCAGCCGACGATGCTGGTCGAGAGCGCGCGGGCGGCGGCAGGCGACGCGGCGGCGACCGCGGCGAAGCTGGTGGACACGGTCGGCGGGGTGGCGTCCGCGATGCGCGCCGCGCTCAAACCGGCGCCGGCCGGGCCGCTGAACGTCGAGGTCTCCGGTGGCCGGGTGTTCGCCGGGGTGCGCACCACGCTCGACGACTACCGGCAGATCAGGGCGACCCACGGCGGCACCGTCAACGACATCGTGCTCACCGCGATCACCGGTGCGCTGCGGGAGTGGCTGATGTCGCGGGAGTTCGCCCTCGACGCGAACAGCACCGTGCGGGCGCTGGTGCCGCTCGCCGTTGCCGACGCCAGCACCCGGACGTACTCGTCGGCGGGCATCATCGGCAACGAGGTGGAGGCGTACCTGGTCGACCTGCCGGTCGGCGAGCCGGATCCGGTGATGCGGTTGCAGTACGTCAGCCACGCCATGGCCGGGCACATCGAGTCCGGCCGGTCCGTATCGGCGGGGACGCTGCTGCGGGTCGGCGGGTTCGCGCCGCCGACGCTGCACGCGCTCGGCGCCAGGACCGCGGGCGGGTTCTCCAGCCACATTTTCAACCTGATCGTGACGAACTCGCCCGGCCCGCAGATTCCGATGTTCGCCGCGCACGCGAGAATGGTCGAGATGTTCCCCGCCATGCCCCTGATGCGTGATCACGCGCTCGCCATCGGCGTGACGTCGTACGATGGAGGCGTCTATTTCGGACTCAACGGTGACAGGAAGGCTGTGTCAGACATCGATGTAGTCGCCGCGATGGTGCAGGAATCCCTCGCCGAACTGAAGGGAACGACGCGATGAGGGTCTATCTGCCGGCGACGATCGGCATGCTGCGGAACCTGGTCGAGCAGGAGGAGTTCCTGCCGGTCAACGGCACCGGGTTCGCGCTGACGCCCGCGCTGCGCGAGTCGTACACCAGCGGCTCGACCGACGAGCTCGAGTACGTCGCGCAGCTCGACGCGGCCCGCGCGTCGCTCCGGCTGATCGCCGCCGATCTCGAGGGGGACGAGGCCGCGATGCCGCGCCGCGTCGTCGTCGCGGCCGACGTCGACGACGTGCGGCAGCGGCCCGACCTGGACAACGCGGTAGTGCGGGTCGGTGGCGCGGTGCCGATGTCGGCGGTCGCGTCGGTGCACGTCGACGGGGCCGAGGCCGAGGACGCGGTGCTGGCGGCGGCGAAGGTGGTCGACGCGGCCGATCTGGGCGACCTCGACGCCGAGTTCGCCCTCGGCGACGCGGAGGACCACGAGCTGGCCTGGTACGCGCCGCAGGAGCTGCCCTTTCTGCTCGAACTCCTCTGACGGTCCCGGGTGCGGCCTGGTTCGTGCCAGGATGGTGAGTGACAGAGCCCACACTCTGCCCACAAGGCGACCTACGGGGAGAACACCATCATGGACGCGATCACCTCCGTGCCCGCGCCGCGCAACGAACCGGTCTACACCTACGCGCCGGGAAGCGCCGAGCGCCAGTCACTACAACGCACCCTGGCCGACCTCTCGTCGGCGACGCACGAGCTGACCCAGACCATCGGCGGCAGGCAACGCATGGCGGCCGGTGAGCCGTTCCGGGTCGTCGAACCGCACGAACACGGCCACCTGCTCGGCAACTGCGCCCAGGCCACGAACAACGACGTCGCCGACGCCGTCGCGGCGGCCAAGGACGCGGCGCCCGCCTGGCGCGAGCTGCCCTTCGATGAGCGGGCGGCGGTGTTCCTGCGCGCCGCCGACCTCATCGCCGGTCCGCACCGCGACGTCATCAACGCCTCGACGATGCTCGGGCAGTCGAAGTCCATCCAGCAGGCCGAGATCGACGCCGCCTGCGAGCTGATCGACTTCCTCCGTTTCAACGTCCACTACGCCCGGCGCATCCACGCCGAGCAGCCGAACTCGGTGCCCGGCGCCTGGAACCGGATGGAGTACCGCTCGCTCGAAGGCTTCGTCACCGCGATCACGCCGTTCAACTTCACCGCCATCGCGGGCAACCTGCCGACCGCGCCCGCGCTGATGGGCAACACCGTGGTGTGGAAGCCGACGCCGACCCAGCAGCTCGCGGCGCACTTCACCATGCGCGCGTTGGAGGCGGCCGGACTGCCGCCCGGCGTGATCAACATGGTGACCGGTGACGGCAAGGCGGTCAGCGAGGTGGCGCTGACCGACCCCGATCTCGCCGGGCTGCACTTCACCGGCTCGACGGCGACGTTCAAGCTGCTTTGGCGCACCATCGCCGACAACATCGACCGCTACCGGTCGTATCCGAGGATCGTCGGCGAGACCGGCGGCAAGGACTTCGTCATCGCGCATCCGTCGGCACGGATGGACACGCTGGTCACCGCGCTGGTGCGGGGCGCGTTCGAATACCAGGGGCAGAAGTGCTCCGCCGTCTCCCGGGCCTACCTGCCGCGCTCGCTGTGGGAGGGCGGGGTGCGCGACGCGCTCGCCGACGTCACCAAGACGATCTCGTACGGCGATGTCAGCGACCTGTCGCACTTCGGCGGCGCCGTGATCGACGCGCGGGCGTTCGCCAAGCACAAGGCACTGCTGGACAGCGTCGACTCCGACCCGGCGCTCTCCGTGCTGGTCGGCGGTGGCTGCGACGACTCGGTCGGCTACTTCGTCGACCCGACGATCCTGGTCGCCACCGACCCGACCCACGAGGTCTTCTCCAAGGAGTACTTCGGCCCGATCTGCGCGATCTACGTCTACGAGGACGACGACTACGCCGAGACGCTGCGGCTGGTCGACTCGTCGGCGCCGTACGCGCTGACCGGCGGGGTGTTCGCCGACGACCGGGACGCGATTCAGCAGGCCCACCGGGTGCTCGGCTATGCGGCGGGCAACTTCTACGTCAACGACAAGCCGACCGGCTCCATCGTCGGCCAGCAGCCGTTCGGCGGGGCGCGGGCGTCGGGCACCAACGACAAGGCCGGGTCGATGTTCAACCTGCTGCGCTGGGCCAGCCCCCGCTCGATCAAGGAGAACTTCGTCGCGCCGACCGACCACACCTACCCGCACATGGGCTGACAGCACTGGGGCCTGCTACCGGATTCCGGTGACAGGCCCCGATGCGTCGTGCTACGGCGTCACTTGCCGCCGGGCATCGTGCCGACCTGCGACGCGGGCGGTGCCTCGATGCTGACCGGTGTGCCCCAGTCGGAGTACGTCGTCGTGATGTGAGCGCCGTCGAAGTTGATGCCCTTCGGCACCTGGCCGCTCGCCTTGACCGCCTGGTTCAGGATCTTGCTCATGTCGATCGTGAACTGGACCGGCAGGTCATCCTCGTTGATCCAGACCTGGACCGGGACGGTGTCGATGTCGAGGCCCCGCATCTGGCCCAGCTGCCCCATGCTGCCGCCATACTGCGACATCATCTTGGCGAAGTCGACGTCGATCGTGTACTTGGTCGCCGGGGCGCCGTCGATCTGGGTCTGCTCGGTCGCGGTGATCTCACCGGAGTCCTTCAGCATCTGCAGCGCCTGGCTCGGGTCGCTCTGCTCCATCATCTGGCTCGGGTCCATGCCGCTCATCGCCGACATCTTCGCAAGGTCCATCTTGACCCACGGCTTGGCCGGATCGGCGCCCGGCACGCCCTGCGGCAGCTTCATGTACATGGTGTTGTCGAGCAGGCGCATCTCCATCTTCATGGTGCCCTGGCCGAGAGCGCTCATGTCCATCGAGAAGGTCATGGCCATCTCGCTGTCCTTGCCCGCGAACAGGCCCTGACCGTTCCCCGTCGCCGTGACCGGCCCCATGTCCATGTCCATGGTGAAGTTGGCCGACCGCTGCTCGCTCGTGCTCTGCGTGGCCGCGCTGACCAGGCTGTTCGTGTCGGTGAACGGCCCACCTTCCGTCGGCGTGCCCCCGGTCGTGTCCCCGCTGCACGCGCCGAGGGCGAGTGCGAGCACGAGGCTCCCGGCCGCGATGAGTGATGTCCGCATGGAGCTCCCTCGGTAGCAATACGCGTTTGGTCCCCTGCTGAGGTTTGACGCTAGCAGGGCCCGATTCGTTCCGCTCCGGAAACAGCCGTTGGGCTTTCGTTACCCGGTTTCGGCTCCGGCACGGGAGGCGAGCAGCCGACGCAGCGACGTCAGCCTGCCGGGCGGGGCGTCGCCGGTCGTGACGACGGCGTCGAGCGCGCAGCCGGGGTCGCTGGGCGAGCCGAGGTGGCCGCAGCCGGATGGGCAGTGCTCGGCGGCCTCGGCGAACTCGGTGAACGACAGCACGATGTCGTCCGCGGTGACATGGGCGAGGCCGAAGGAGCGGATGCCGGGGGTGTCGATCACCCAGCCGCCGCGCGGCAGTGGCAGCGCGATCGCGGTGACCGAGGTGTGTCTGCCCTTGCCGACGGCGCTGACATCGGCCGTGCGCAGCGAGGCGTCCGGCACCAGTCGGTTGACCAGGGTGGACTTGCCGACGCCGGAGTGCCCGACCAGCGCGGTCACGTGCCCGGTGAGCCGGTCGTCGAGCTCGCCGACCGGCGCGTCGTGGCGGGTGACGACGGTGGGCAGGTCGAGGTCGGCGTACCGGTCGATGATGTCGTCCGGCTCGGCGAGGTCGGCCTTGGTCAGGCACAGCACCGGGTGCAGCCCGCCGGTGTAGCAGGCGACGAGACAGCGGTCGATGAACCCGGTGCGCGGCGGCGGGTCGGCCAGCGCGGTGACGATCAGCAGCTGCTCGGCGTTGGCGACGACGACGCGCTCATACGGGTCGGTGTCGTCGGCCGTGCGGCGCAGCACGCTCGCGCGGTCGTCGACGCGCACGATCCTGGCCAGCGTGTCCTGCTTGCCGCTGACATCGCCGACCAGCGACACCGTGTCGCCGACGACGATTGGCGTGCGGCCGAGCTCGCGAGCGCGCATCGCGGTGACCTCGCGATCCGGGTCACCGTCGACGGCGCAGGTCCAGCGTCCCCGGTCGACGGAGGTCACCATGGCGGTCGCGGCGTCGGCGTGGCGCGGCCTGCGTTTGCTGCGGGGACGTGAGCCCTTGCCCGGGCGCACGCGGACGTCGGACTCGTCCAGCGTGCGCCAGTCTCTGGCTACCACCGCATCCCTGCTTTCGACTCTCCTGTGCGAGCTCGAATTCTCACCGCCTGCGGCCAAATCGTGCCACGATGAGGGCATTGCCGCGACGAGGAGGGCTGCGCGATGTGCGGGCGTTATGCCGCGACGAAGGATCCTGCCACGCTGGTCAAGGAGTTCGATGCGACCGACGACACCGGTGAGCACAAGCCGACGCCGGACCACAACGTCGCGCCGACCCGCAAGGTGATGTCGGTGGTCACCCGCCACCCGAAGGACGAGGAAGGCCACACCCAGGAGGACGAACCGGCCACGCGGCTGCTTCGGGTCATGCGCTGGGGGCTGATCCCGTTCTGGGCGAAAGACGCCTCGATCGGCAACCGCATGATCAACACGCGGTCGGAGACGGCGGCGAGCAAGCCCGCGTTCCGCCGCGCGCTCAAGCGGCACCGCTGCCTGCTGCCCGCCGACGGCTGGTTCGAGTGGCGCCGGGGACCGGCCAAGGGGGAGAAGCACCCGTTCTTCATGACCACGACGGACGGCTCGTCGCTCGCCTTCGCCGGCATCTGGGAGACCTGGCGCGACCCCAAGGCGGAGGAGGGCGCGCCGCCGGTGGTGAGCTGCTCGGTGCTGACGACCGAAGCCGTCGGCAACCTGGTCGACATCCACGACCGGATGCCGCTGCTGATGCCGCGCGAGCAGTGGTCGCAGTGGCTCGATCCCGACGTCGAGGACGTCTCGGAGCTACTGCGCCCGCCGTCGCTGGAAGTCGTGGAGAGTCTCGAGCTGCGCCCGGTGTCGGACAAGGTGAACAACGTCCGCAACAACGGGCCCGAGCTGCTGGGGCGGGTGGAACCGACGGTGGAGCTGGACGCGCCCGCACTGTTCGACTCGGAGACGCTCGAAGCCCGATGACCCGGATCGAGATCGACACGCCGGCGGGGACCGCGCGCGCCGAACTGCACCTCGCCGAGGAGGGCACAGCCGCGCTGCTGCTCGGACACGGCGCCGGTGGTGGGTTCGACGCGAAGGATCTCGTCGCGGTGACCCGGGCGGTGCAGGCCGCCGGGGTGCACGTC
>WHUB01000089.1:8206-15205 GCA_009377395.1 Actinophytocola sp.
GTACCGGGTGGCGGGCAAGCGTGCGCCGGCACCGGCGAAGCGGCTGGACACGGCATGGCTTGCGGTCGCGGAGGACCTGGGACGGCGGTGGTTCGCCGAGGTCCCGATGGTCTTCGGCGGCCGGTCGTCCGGCGCGCGGGTGGCCTGCCGCACCGCCGAGGAGGGCGGCGCGGCTGCGGTGCTGTGCCTGGCGTTCCCGGTGCGGCCGCCGCGCTCGCCGGACAAGACTCGGCAGGACGAGCTGGACGCGGTGACGGTCCCGACCCTGGTGGTCCAGGGAGATTCCGACCCGTTCGGCTGCCCCGAGGCGGGCAAGCACCACGAGGTCGCCGTCGTGCGCGGCACCCACTCCCTCGACGCCGACCTCGACGCCGTCACCCGCGCCGTCACCGAATGGCTCGCCCGAGTCCTCCGCCCGCTGTCCTGAGCTGGGTTCGTGTCCTGCGTTCCAGCCGTCGTGTCCTGCTGTGACTGCGAGTTCTGCGTTCGGAACACAGCGACAGTGGCACGAATGGCGAACACAACGTCCTGAATGCAGGACAGAGCGGCACCAGCGCAGGACACGACGCACGCCGTGCCCGCCCGGGTCATCCCGCGATGGGGGCGACGGTGGCGCCGGTGAGGGTGATCAGGTCCTCGGGGGCGAGTTCGACTTCCAGCCCGCGCCGTCCGGCCGAGCAGTAGATCGTCGCGCCCGCCTCCTTCGCCGAGACGTCGATCACCACCGGCAGCCTGCTGCGGTGACCGAGCGGCGAGATCCCGCCGAGCACGTAGCCGGTGGCGCGCTGCGCCGCCGCCGGGTCGGCCATCACTGCCCGCTTGCCGCCAACCGCGGCGGCGAGCGCCTTGAGGCTGAGCTGGCCGGTCACCGGCACCACACCCACGGTGAGCCTGCCGTCGACGTCGGTGACCAGCGTCTTGAACACCAGGGACGGCTCGAGCCCGAGCGCGTCGACCGCCTCGAGACCGTAGGACTCGGCCTTCGGGTCATGCTCATAGGCATGAATGGTGTGGGCGATACCCCGCTTGACCAGCAGCGTCGTCGCGGGGGTCTGCTTGCCTGCCACGGGGTGTGAGCCTAGCTCACACCGGGAATTCCGGACCCGACGGATACGTTGCACGCGACGTGCCCACTTACACCGCAACCGCAGCTGTCCGTGACCGCGCACCGGCCATCCAGCTCTCTGGGAAGCCGCGCGTGGTCACGATGCCACGCGTATCCTCGGGACGAACCGACGCGCAACGGGAAGGGATCGGCGTGCCAGAGGAGACCATCGGCGCCGAGCAGGCTGAGTTGGTCGAGCGCTTCGAGCGTGAAGCCATGCCGCTGCTCGACCAGCTGTACTCGGCCGCGTTGCGGATGACCCGCAAGCCCGCTGACGCCGAGGACCTGGTCCAGGAGACGTACCTGAAGGCCTACGGTGCCTTCGCCTCGTTCAAGGAGGGCACCAACCTCAAGGCCTGGATGTATCGCATCCTGACCAACACCTACATCAACGGCTACCGCAAGCGGCAGCGGCAGCCAGTGCAGCAGCCGACCGAGGAGATCACCGACTGGCAGCTCGCCCAGGCGGCCAACCACACCTCGCGTGGCCTGCGCTCGGCCGAGATCGAGGCGCTGGACAGACTGCCGGACTCCGACGTGAAGGACGCGCTGCAGCAGCTTCCCGAGGACTTCCGGATCGCCGTGTACCTCGCCGACGTCGAGGGTTTCGCGTACAAAGAGATCGCCGAAATCATGGAAACGCCGATCGGGACCGTGATGTCACGGCTGCACCGGGGCCGCGCACAGCTTCGTGAGCTGCTGTCCGACGTCGCGACCGATCGTGGCTTCATCAGGAAGGGCCAGGAGGTGACCACGCGATGACGGGCGAGTGCTCGGAATCTGGGGGCCCCGACTGCACGCAGGTCCTTGCCGAGGTCTACCTGTTGCTCGACAGGGAGTGCACCGGAGACCACGAGGCCGAGCTGCGGCGGCACCTCGAGGACTGCCCGCCGTGCCTCGAGGAGTACGGCATCGGGGAGCAGATCAAGCAGCTGCTGGCGCGCAAGTGCGGTGGTGACCACGCCCCGGACCAGCTCAAGCAGCGGCTACAGGCGACGATCCGCCGGACCGTCGAGGAACGCTCGGGCTACTCGGTGTCCGACTTCTCCGTCGAGGTCCGCGAGGATCGGCGATAACGACGCCCATCCTCGCGGACGCCCGGCTACGTGTTCGGCTTCTTGCCGTGGTTCGCGCCCTTCCGCTTGCGGTCGCGACGCTTACGTGCGCGCTTCGACATCGCTGTCTCCTCGTTGCTTGTTGTCCGCGGCGGATCGCCGCTGATCACACTTGTGCCGTCCCCGAGTCTGCCATGCGCCCGGTGATGGTTTGATGCCAGCATGAGCACGCTCGCCGACCTGCTTGCCGAGCACACCAGTCTGTCCGGCGACGCGGCCGACCACCTGCAGACCGTGGTCGCGGAGTGGCAGTTACTCGCCGACCTGTCGTTCGCGGACTACCTGCTGTGGGTGCCGATCGACGCCGAGGAGGCCGCGCACACCGACCACACCGAGGACAGCGACGACGCCGGTATCGAGTTCGCCTGCGTCGCCCAGGCGCGCCCGACGACCGGCGCCACCGCGCACCCGGAGGACGTCGTCGGCACCACGCTGTCGATCGCCGACTATCCGCAGCTCGTGCGCGCGATGCGGGAGGTGCGCATCTTCCGGGAGGAGGATCCGTACTGGAACCGGGACGTCCCCATCCGCCGGGAGGCCATCCCGGTCTCGTTCGGCGGCCAGGTCATCGCCGTGCTGAGCCGGGAGACCAATCTCACGCTGCCGAGGGTGCCCAGCTCGCTGGAGATCGCCTACCTCGCCGGGGCGTCCGACCTGTGCCAGATGATCGTCGACGGCTCGTTCCCGAACTCGGAGTCGCTCACCGATGTGCACACCAGCCCCCGGGTCGGTGACGGCTTCATCCGGCTGGACCCGTCCGGCACCGTGGTCTTCGCCAGCCCCAACGGGCTCTCGGCGTACCACCGCATGGGCTTCGAGTCGGAGCTGATCGGCACCAGGCTCGCGCCGCTGACCCGCTCGCTGATCGCGGACCCGTTCGACGCGACCGAGGTCTCGCACCGCATCCTCGACGCGCTGGAGGGACGTCCCGGCAGTCGCACCGAGGCCGAGTCACGGCCCGGCGCGGTGGTGCTGTTCCGGGCGCTGCCGCTGCGTCCTGCGGGCGTGCCTGCCGGTGCGCTGGTGCTGGTCCGCGACGTCACCGAGGTCAAACGCCGCGATCGCGCGCTGCTGAGCAAGGACGCCACGATCCGCGAGATCCACCACCGGGTGAAGAACAACCTGCAGACCGTCGCCGCGCTGCTGCGGTTGCAGTCCCGTCGCACCCACAGCGAGGACGCCCGGCACGCGCTCGAGGACTCGGTGCGCCGAGTCGCCTCGATCGCGCTGGTGCACGAGCGGCTGTCGATGTCGGTCGACGAGCGGGTCGACCTCGACCAGCTGCTCGACAAGGTGCTGCCGATGCTCAGCGAAGTGACGACGGCGGAGTCGTCGGTCAAGCTGACCAGGGAGGGCAGCTTCGGCAGCGTCGTCGCCGACATCGCGACGCCGCTGGTGATGGTGCTCGCCGAGCTGGTGCAGAACGCGGCCGAGCACGCCTTCGATCCGAACCAGACCGGGACCGTCACGATCGGCGCATCGAGGTCGGCGCGCTGGCTCGACGTCACCATCTCCGACGACGGCAGGGGGCTGCCGCCCGACTTCTCGCTGGAACGCGCCGACGGGCTCGGGCTGCAGATCGTGCGCACGCTGGCCGAGTCGGAACTGCGGGGCTCGCTGTCGGTGCGGGGCCGCACGCCGCATGGCACCGAGGCCGCATTGCGCATTCCGCTCGCCCGGCGGCCGTGATAAACGACCGGAGACAGCAGAAAAACCGGTGACCGCGAAATTGCGGTACCGGTTCTCTGCTGATTTTCTGCGAGAGGCTTACCGAACGCTGTCGGTTCAGGCCGTACGCATGCCGATGTGGGCGCGACGGCGCTTGAGCGCGCGCCGCTCGTCCTCGCTCATTCCGCCCCACACGCCGGCGTCCTGGCCACTGGCAAGCGCCCAGGCCAGGCAGTCAGACGCAACGGTGCAGCGGTGGCACACGGCCTTCGCCTCGGCAACCTGCAGCAACGCAGGACCACTCGTTCCCACGGGGAAGAAGAGTTCGGGGTCCTCGTCTCGGCAGGCCGCGCGGTGGCGCCAGTCCATTCTGTGCTCCTTCATGGCGGCGCGGTGGTGCCCGCGCCGCGGGTCGTCAATGGCGGTCGTTCTTTGGGGTGCTTGTGAATGCTTTCACGAACCGCTGGCTTCGGCAAGGGGTTTCGCAAGATCGGTGAGTCACCTCACCTCGTAGGGCGATGCCCCTGACCTGCGGTTTCCGGTCCAAAATGAACTTGTCTCGGACGCGGCGCTGCGGTGAACGAACATCAGCAAGCGGCGAGTGGTACCCGTCGCTTTGCCGGTGCTGATCAAGCGTGGCGACGAAGGCGCATTCCGGCGCTCATACGACGACGGTCAGCGCGTCGGTGATGCTCCGGAACTCGACGCTGGTCCGTTCCCCGACCAGGTCCCCGTCCACCTGTAAGTTTACCGGCTTCTCCGACGAGATGCTCACCCTTGTGACGTCATCGCGCTGCACCAACCGGCGGGTCGGCTTGCAACCGGACGTGCTCAGCGCCCGCCGCAGGTAGCCCAGCACGCTGATGACGTCGAGATGACGAGGCGCGAGGACACCGATGCCCGCCTCGAACGTGCAGCCGGGATTGAGCCGGATCGGCCGGGAGCCGAGATAGGACCACGGGTCGGCGTTGGAGATGAACACGCTGCGCACAGCTGCCTCTTCCTCGTCGTCGACGTGGAGGGTGAGCACCGGCCTGCTGTGTTTGGGCCAGAAGTAGGACGTCGCCGCGGTCCTGGTCCACAGCACGGGGCCTGCCTCCTTGCCCCTGATCCGGTCGACACCGGCGACGACGTCGGCGTCCCAGCCCATGCCCGCGCTGAAGGTGAACCAGCGGTCGTCGGCGACGCCGAGCCCGATCCGGCGGGTGCGGCCGAGGGTGAGCGCCTCGAGCAGCACGTGGGTGGCCTCCATGGGGTCGCGCGGATACCCCACCGCGCGAGCGAACACGTTCGCCGAGCCGCCAGGCACGACGGCCAGCATCGGCGTGGCCGTACTCAGCGCATCGCCGTCCGGGATGGTGAGCAGCAGGCCGTTGACGACCTCGTTGACGGTGCCGTCACCGCCATGCGCCACCACCAGGTCGACACCGTCGGCCCGGGCGGCGGCCGCGATCGCGGCGGCATGCCCGCGGTGGGTCGTCTCAACCACGTCGAGCTTGACCTCACTGGCCAGCGCGTGGGCGAGCACATCCCGCCCACCAGGCGTCGTCGCTGTTGCCTGCGGGTTTACGACGAGAACTGCGCGCATAACCCGCAGGGTACGGCTACCTCCTCCGATCGTGTTGTCTGCCACCAACCCCGCTTGGCGGCAGCTGTCGCGTCGGCGACAAGCGCACCCCGGCGACCGCCGGCTCATCCCTGACGACAACCCCGATCATCGTAGGTACACGCCGGTGGGGAAACGTCCGAGTGGGTGGCGCTACCATCGAAGTCGCTTACGCACAGTGTTTCGTGACGACAGTGAGGGTTCGGTGCGGCGCGACAACCTGTTTCTTCCCGCTCCCCGCGAGATCCGCGTCGCCGGTGTGCTCGCGACCTTGCCAGGGCTGGCCGCGGTCGGGTTCGCGGTGGTGCTGTTCGTGGACGCGCTCCTTGGCACCACGCAGACCGCGGGCGGCAACAGCGTCTACGGCCAGGCGTTCTACTACGCGCTGATCGGCGGCGGCATGCTCGCCTGCGGCTTCGGCCTGCTGAGCGGCCGAACCTGGGCGCGCACGCCCGCGTTCGTGCTCGCGCTGATCGTCGGCGGCATCGGCTGGTACGCCCTGGGGCCGTCGGGACGTCCGCTGTGGGGCGTGCCGGTGCTGGTGCTGGCCGTCGCGCTCGTCGTGCTGCTGTTCCGGGCGCCGTCGCGGGCGTGGGCGCTCGGCGAGTACCCGGTCAAAGAACCTGATAGAGAGTAATCAGCCCTCCGCGAGGGCGGCGAGCGGCTTGTCGGTGAGCCGGTAGACCGTCCACTCGTCCATCGCCTCGGCGCCGAGCGACTCGTAGAACTCGATCGCCGGGGTGTTCCAGTTCAGCACCCACCACTCCAGTCGCTGATAACCGTTGCGGGCGCATTCCTCGGCCAGCGCGACGAGCAAGGCCTTGCCGAGCCCGCTGCCGCGCTGCTCCGGCCGGACGTAGAGGTCTTCGAGGTAGATGCCGTGCACGCCGCGCCAGGTGGAGAAGTTCAGGAACCACAGCGCGCAGCCGACGACGACCTCGTCGACGACCGCGACGTGCCCGAACAGCGCGGGGCGCTCGCAGAACAACGCCGCGCTGAGCTGCTCGGCGGTGAGATGACACTCGTCGGGCGCCCGCTCGTACTCGGCGAGCTCGTGGACGAGGCCGACGACGGCATCGACGTCGCCGGGCTCGATGCGGCGAATGCGCGGGTCTGGCACCTGGTTCCTCCTCGCTGTGTCGGTTGCTGCGACCCATCTAACAGCCTGCGGAGTCGGCGGGCGAGTGGGATTTCTGGCAAGCTACTCGCGAGTAGATAGGAGTGAGTCATGGCCGAGACCACGCAGGACAACCGCACGACACCGCCCACGCTCGCGCTCTGGCGGCGGCTGACGAGCAAGCCGGGCGGCAGGCGGCTGTTCTCGACGGCGATCGCGTTGCGGGTGCCGTACTTCGCCACCGTGCTGCCGACGGTGCGCGAGCTCGCGCCGGGGAAGTGCGAGGTCAGCGCGCCGAAGTGGTTCGGCGTGCACAACCACATCAAGACGTTCCACGCCATCGCCACCTGCAACCTCGCCGAGATCGCGATGGGCATGCTGGCCGAGG
>WHUB01000008.1:0-392 GCA_009377395.1 Actinophytocola sp.
GGCGCCATCGCCGCCGTGCTGCTGCTGGTCGGCGGGGCGGCCGCGCTGGAGGCCCTGCAGGCCGCGTCGATCACCGCCGGACTGCCGTTCTCGATGGTGCTGGTGGCGCTCGCGTTCGGGCTCGCCAAGGCCTTCGCGGGGGAGCGGCTCGCGTCGGTGCCGTCGGCAGACCGGCTGCTGGCGACCGATCTGAAGAAGGACCGCGCCGAGCGGGAAACCGCCGGCCGCTGAGACAATCGTCTGCAAAGGACTGAGCGATCATGGTAATTCGACGCAGAAAGGACGGGGGTCGCAACCCGTTCCGGGGTGTTGTCGACGCCGTCAGCGAGATGAACCGCATCGCGGATCGCATGACGGGCGTCGACGGAGCGACGATCACGCCGCAGCAGCCA